>CAZWWW010000224.1:0-5615 GCA_964637715.1 uncultured Phycisphaeraceae bacterium
TTCGCCGGATGAAACGATGATTCGACCGCTACACAAAAATAGAGCTTGCTCTAACGGGCTGTCCGGTGCGAGACGGCTGGCGAGACTGACAACTCTGACGCCCCGTTGCATCCCGCTGTTCACGCGCGATTCAAGGGTAACGTACATTTCGAGCGAACGGCGGTGTGCGACGCAAGCTTTCGGCCTGCGCATGCGGTGCGGCCACGAGACCTGTCTTGCTTTGAAGAGGAGCGGACAACCAACGTGCCGCGCCGTGGAGAAGGGTCGCACAAAGCAAGCATCGCCGTGTGGCTCGCGCCGACCATGGGAACAGTCACGCCGTCCGCTTGCAAAGCCGTCGGGCATCGCCTCCGGTAATTTCTGCGCCCCATCTAACCTGTGCTCCGATCATCACTTGTAGTTGCGCCGCAGCGTACCGCAAGATGTTGTTAAGTTTTCCGGTTAGCAGTGCCGATTCGGGTAGCGACCGTACCATACGGGGCCTGTTAAAAAAAAGCCCTTTTTTCTTGACGATCGGGTTTCGTTCGGGTAGACTTATACCAAACGGATTACGAACGGAGTCGTCAGCATGTGCCGTAATGTCACGGCAAAATCAACGCATTCTCGAGCCGCGACGGAGCGGCCGTCGTGGGCGTCCGTCGACGACGAACTTCCTCTGTGCGTTTTCGGCCCCGGGGGCGACTTCCGGACCGCGTGGCTCCCGGGGCCTCGTCTTGTCGCGCGCAGCCGCACGAGCACACTTGTTACGATGCCGCTGGGCCGCTGGCCCGTGGATGGCGGACCACTGCCCAGGGGCGTGGTCGCGTGGTGGTCGAAACTGGTCAGAGCCCTCGCTGCAACGCGCGACGAGGCTTGGCGATTGGGCCGCCTTGCGGCGCTCTTCCGTCGAGGCGATGCCCCTTTAGTCGTGACCGGTTCGGCTGGTTTGTACCCCCTTTCGGAGCGTTTCGATGGCCCGATCCCGCAGGAAAGAAACCGATTCGACGCTGTGTCTGACACCGCGCCAACTCGAAATCCTCACGCTGATCCGCGACGGCCGGCGCGCGAACGGCTATTCCCCGACCTTGCAGGAAATAGCCGACGAGCTCGGTATAAGCAAAATCACCGTGTTCGAACATGTGGCCGGTCTTCTCGAAAAAAAACTGCTCACGCGACGTTCGAACAGGGCACGCTCTTTGGAGCTGACGTCCCGGGCACGCCTGCCTGACGATCGACCGACGCGTCTGCCGTTGGTTGGGCGTATCGCAGCCGGCTATCCGCTCGAGGCGATCGAGACCAACGACGTAATCGATCTCGAGGAAATGTTCACCAGCCGACACCAGGTCGGCGTTCTTTCAGTCGTCGGTGACAGTATGATCGACGAACATATCCGCGAAGGAGACCTTGTAATCTTCGAGCGCCGTTCGAACGCCCGAAACGGCGACACGGTCGTGGCGCTGGTCGACGATGAGGCGACGCTCAAAAAGTTCTACCGGGAGAAAAACCGTGTGCGTCTTCAGCCGGCCAATCCCGAATACGCGCCGATCTATGTGCGCGAGGTTGATATCCAAGGCGTCGTCATTGGTGTGGTGCGCCGGTGTTGACGGGCCCGCTTTACAGCATCGTCAGTTTTTGTGTATCGTCGCGTCGAGGCGATTCACCGGAGGAGATAGTGGTTCGCTGCTACGCAGTGATTGAACCTGCTCTAGCGCGCGAACAGCGGAATCCGAATCGTGAACGTTGTTCCGCAGCTCGGTTTGCTCGTGAACGTCAGCGTCCCGCCGTGCTCGCCGACAATCCGCCTCGTCACGGACAAACCCAGCCCCGTTCCGGTTCCCTTGGTCGAAAAAAAAGGTCGTAGCAGGCGGTCTCGGTGTTCGGGCGCGACGCCGATGCCCGTATCAGCCACGGAAATCACGGCGTGGTCTCCGTCGCGTTTCGTTTCGATCGTAAGACGCCCACCGTCGGGCATGGCCTCTTGCGCGTTGATAACCAGATTCAACGTTGCCTGACTGAGCAGTTTTTCGTCTACGTTGACCGTCAAGGGGACGCCGTCGTCGCGCAACTCGATGCGGACATCGTGGTCTCTGGCGAGGGGACCGAAGAACGCAGCCAAGCGCGTGGCGAGCTGATGGAGATCGACCGGTGTGCGGTTCAGACGGCAGGGCCCCGTCGTGCTCAAAAAATCGTTGAACAGACCCTGCAAGCGTTCGGCCTCATGGCGCAGGACATCCACGCGCTGGAGCGCCCGCCGGCGCACGTCGTCAGGGTGGGCGGTTGTGTCCCGCAAGTCCTCGGCCATGAGCTTGAGGTTGACCATCATAGTCGAGAGCGGGTTGCGCAGCTCGTGCGCAAGCCCCCCCGCCAGTTCGGCCATCTCCGCCACGGTCAGCGGCTGGTTGTTGTCTGTTTGATCGGGTGACACGTAGCGGCACTTAATAACCCGGCGTAGGCACCTTCGGGAGGTGCGAAACGCGCTACCGCCCGATCAACGGGGGCAGCGCGATCACCGTCGCGCCGCCCATCGTGAGCGCAACCCTCGGCGCGCCGGCCAGATTGAAGGTGCCAAAACGCTAGTGCTTCGTCACAACTTAATTTTAGGGTTGGGTCCGCGCCGTTTCGGGTTCCTACACTGCTCAAAAGCAGTGGTACACCCTAATTCTTAGCTGTGACGCTGCACTAGTGCTTTGTCACACCTTGTTTTTTGGGTGGCATGGGCAAACTCGTTTGCCCGTGACTGCCCCCGGAACAACACGGGCAAGCTGCTGCTTGCCCATGCCACCCACGCCGAACCAAAAAAAAAGCTGTGACGCTGCGCTCGCTAGGACGTCGCTGCCGGTTCCTCGGTTTGTTCTTCGAGCATCGCCGCCTTACGCGACAGCTTGATACGCCCCTGATCGTCTACCGCCAAGACCTTGACGCGCACCACTTCGCCGATCTTGACCACGTCGTCCGCCGACTTGACATACTCCGTATCGAGTTCGCTGATGTGGCATAACCCGTCCTGACCGGGCGAGAGTTCGATGAAGGCGCCGAAGTCCTTGATACTGCTCACGCGACCGGTGTAGAGCTTACCGACCTTGACTTCGGCGGTAACCGCCTCGACCATTTCGACCGCGCGCTCGGCACCTTCAAGTTGAACACAAGCGACGCGAATCGTTCCGTCCTCTTCGATTTCAACCGTTGCACCGGTCTCAGCCTCGATCGACTTGATGTATTTACCACCCGGTCCAATCACGCGGCCGATTTTGTCCGGCGATATCTTGATCGTGAGGATGCGCGGTGCGTAGGGGCTCGTGGTTTTCCGTGGAGCGGGAAGCGCTTTGAGCATCGTTCGGAGAATATCGAGGCGTGCTTCCTTGGCCATCGTCAGCGTTTCGACGATCGTTTCATGGGAGATCGACCGGGCCTTGAGATCCAGTTGGACGGCTGTAATCCCTCGTTGGGTTCCGGCGACCTTGAAGTCCATCAGACCGAAATGGTCTTCTTCGCCGAGAATGTCGACAACGAGCTTCCGCTCGCTATCTTTCTCAAACATCCCGACTGAAATCCCGGCCACCGGTTGGCGAATCGGAACGCCCGCATCCATGAGCGCCAGGCATCCGCCGCACACCGAGGCCATGGAACTCGACCCGTTTGATTCGAGAATCTCGGAGACCATCCGAATCGTATAGGGAAACTTCTCCGGCGTGGGTAAAACCGCTTCGAGTGATTTTTCCGCCAGGTTCCCGTGCCCGATTTCGCGCCGACTGGTTGCCCCGAGCCGCCGCACTTCACCCACGCACAGCGGGGGAAAATTGTAATGGAGCATGAACTTCTTGCTGTATTCTTCGCCGAGCCCGTCAACGATCTGCTCGTCCCGCCCCGTACCCAACGTCACCACGCACATCGCTTGCGTTTCACCACGCTGGAACAACGCCGAACCGTGAACGCGCGGTAAAACGCCGACTTCACACAGCAAGGGGCGGATCTCCTTGAGACCGCGCCCGTCAGACCGCTTGCCCTCGCTGACGACCATGTCCGAGACGATTTCTTTTTCGATCTCGCCAAGGGTATCCTTGACAAAGCTCCACTCGGCTTTGGGCGTGCCCTCTGCGGGGCAGTATTCTTCCTTGGCCGCCTTGTAGACATCGTTGATCGCGGCGTAACGATCCTGCTTGCCCTCGGTTTTTCTCGCTTTCCGCAAGGGCTCGGCGTATTTCTTCCGAAGCGCCGCTACGAGCTTGGTGTCGGGCGCGGGGGCTGTCCAGGCGACCGGTTTGCCCGCCTTTTCGCGCAGCTCTTCGATCATCGCGCACACCTCGCCGACAACGGATTGGGCGAGTTCAACACCTTCTGCAACCACCGATTCGTCCACTTCCAAAGAACCGACTTCGATCATGTTGACGCCGTCCCTATGTCCGGCGACGACCATTTCCATCGTGCTCAGTTCCATCTGGTCAAACAGCGGATTCACGACATGGCTGCCGCCGACATATCCGATGCGTACCGCACCGATGGGACCATCAAAGGGCAGGGGCGAAATCGAGACCGCGGCCGAGGCACCGATCATGGCGAGAATGTCCGGATCGTTCTGTTGATCCGTTGACAGCACCATGGTTTGGATGAGCACCTCATCGAAAAAACCGTGTGGGAAAAGCGGGCGAATCGGACGATCAATCATGCGCATCGTCAGAATCTCTTTTTGTGTCGGACGCGCCTCGCGTTTGAAGAACCCGCCCGGGAACTTGCCGGCTGCGTAGGTCTTTTCGCGGTAGTCCGCGGTCAGCGGAAAAAAGTCCGTTCCCTCGCGCGGCGGACCCGTGACCGCCGCCGCCAGTACGGTCGTTTCGCCGTAGGTGACCAGCACCGCTCCGGCTGCTTGTTTCGCCAGTTTCCCCGTCTCAATCCTTAACGTACGACCACCGATGTTTCGTTCAACGTAGTGATGTTCCATGCTCATCCCAAACAACCTGTTCCAAATGCCGGATGGATCGGTCGCGTACCGTTGGAACCGATTCCAACCAAAGAAAAACCTCGTGTATCATCAAATCTCAGGTAGCGCATGCCACGCGCATGCGCGTCTCGGTATGATTTCATCAAAGAGAAACCCACTTCGTTCGATCACCGGGCGTTGGGAGGTGAAAACACCCGTGGAAAAGGTGCGCGTGCGGCGTGCCGTCGCGCACACCGCTATTTGCGCAGACCAAGCCGACCAATCAAGGCCCGGTAGCGCTCGCGATCGGCACGTGTCAGGTACTTCAGAAGTGCCGAGCGCCGACCGACCATCTTCAACAATCCACGACGGGCCGCATGATCTTTCTTGTTTGCCTGCAAATGCTCCGTTAGCTCTCGAATCCGAGCTGTGAGCAGCGCAACCTGTACCTCCGGTGAACCCGTATCCTGTTCGTGGACGCGATTCTCAACGATGACGCCTTGCTTGATCTCTGTAGCTAGCATTGTCTGAGCGAACCAACCCAGGCCCCGCATCCAACACACAATTGGGTGCCGAACCGCTTAGAAACTAACCCTCTTTCGTCAACACAACCTTTACGATGCAGGCAACTGTACCGTCTCCCCCCCGGCAACGCAAGGGGGGAAATCCCGGCCCGCCAAACGACGGTCCCTTCGGATCGCGCCCTGGGGTCCGCGTCCTG
>CAZWWW010000225.1:0-5575 GCA_964637715.1 uncultured Phycisphaeraceae bacterium
GCCCGCCCTACCCGACTCGCAGCATGTTCTCCCGCCTAAACTGTCATGGACCCGGATCGTCACCCCAAAGCGGGCCCCCGGTTAGGGCTGCCCCCGGACTCCCGAAACCGCTCAGGGGTTGCGATCCACGGGCCGAATGCGTTACTATGAGCGCCTCGGGCACCGACCATTTCGTCAGCAACGCTGAAACAGTAGGGAGGACGGACAGCCATGCAACGAACAGCAGGCATCATCATTGCGCTACTCACGATCGGTATCGCGCCGCTGTCGGCGGATGAAGGCAACGGTAAAGAGGTTCTGCGCCAGGCCCGCGAAGCCATCCAACACGCCCAGGTTGTGCGTTACGAGGCCCAGTACACCGCGACCGGGTACATCAAACAATGGGTCAAGGACGTGAAGGGTAAGGTACTTGTTGGTAAAGCACGCCCGGTATGACGTTCCACGTTTTTTGCTGCAAGTCGAAATGCCCGGCGACGACGACCCGCCGATCCGTTTGACAGCCGGCTGCGACGGCAACGAGTATTTTCTGGTGGACCCGACCTCCAAGACGGTCTATGCCGATCTGGATCCAGAGGTGTTGGGTTCAAACTCGCGGTCCCTACAGCGACTCCTGCTGTCGGAATTCGGCAACAAGGCCCCGTTTCAGGACGAGCTCAAATCCGATCAGATTACACTTGCCCAGGCCGAGTCGGTAGCCGGCGAGGACTGCCACGTGGTGCGCGTGCCAGGCAAGAACGCCCCGGATACCATGTGGTGGATATCAAAGAAGGATCACCTGCCTCGCCGCGTTCGGCATTTGTATACCGACAAGCAGCAAGGCGAGGGTGCCACCGAGTTGACGCTGAGCGCGCTTGTCGTGAACCCGCCCGTCCGCGAGGATCCCTTCCGTGTTCGGGTTCCCAGCGGCTATAAGAAGACAGATGACTTTGCGCCGTAAAGAGATTCGCCTAGTGCAGCGTCACAGCTTGTTCGTAGGGCTCGTTGAGAGTGGCATGGGCAAACTTGTTTGCCCGTGACTGTCCCCGGAACAACACGGGCAAGCTGCTGCTTGCCCATGCCACCCCAAAAACAAGGTGTGACAAAGCACTCGAGCAGTGGGGGTACTGAGCGTATGGGTTCGTGCGCGGCGCACTGAACGGGTTTGGCGCCTGTTTTTCCGGAAAAGTTGATGCGTGCGGAGAATGCGCACCGGACGCGGGAATTGCCGGCCGCCTGTGGTTGCTACGCCTGAACCCCTTTCTGATCCCCTAAACCATGCCCCCGTAGCGCGCGTGCCGCCTGCACGATCTGCGCTTGCCTGCACCCTTTTCTCGGACGACCGCGCACGGCCCCTTGCTGCCCTAGAGTTGCCTGTTGTTGCGGGCCGATAAGCGTTGTTGATGGGTCCAGAACGCGTAGAGCCCGCGCGAACAACCCGCGCGTCGACAACGAGGGTGAACAAGTCATGAGTGGTATATCCAGCGGTATCGGACTGATCTCGGGTATTAACACCGCCCAACTGATCGACCAGTTGATCGCCCTTGAGCGCCGCCCTATTGATGCCCTCGAGCAACGATCCGGCGTCATCGATACGCGGCGCACCGCATTGCTGGGTCTTTCCGCCAAGCTCCTGGCCATTCGCAACGCGGTCACCAATTTCGACAAATCGAGCTTCTTTCAACAATTCGGGGCGTTCAGTTCAAACGAAGCGGTCGTAACCGCGCGGGCGACCACGGACGCAACGTCATCGACGACCAGCCTGCGCGTTCATTCCCTGGTCACCAGCCAGGCGCTCATCAGCCGCGGGTTCGCCGACGCAGACACCACGCCCGTGGGCGGCGGCACGATTACGATCGAATCCTCGCGCGGGCGTATCGACCGGGCGAACGAGTTGGGCACCTTGAACGGGGGCGTCGGTGTGCGGCGCGGTACGATCAAGATCACCGACCGCAACGGTACATCCGCCGACATTGATCTGAGCACCGCGGTTACCGTGCAGGACGTGCTCAACGCCATCAACACAAACGCCGACGTGAACGTGCGGGCGCGGGTCACGGGCGTAACTTATCAGGGCGCAGACGGGCAGCTTCATACAGGCGACCGCATCGTCGTTGAAGACCTGAGCGGAGCCTCGGGAACACTCACGATCTCCGACGTCAACGGCGGGTTCGCCGCGGCGGATTTGGGAATAGCCGCGAGCACGGCGGCGGATCGCATCGACGGGCGCGATCTTGTGCGGCTGGGTGAAGACGCCCCGCTTTCCCTGCTCAACGACGGCAACGGCGTGGGGCACCTGGCCCGCGGCGAGGATCTGACTTTCCAGACGAGCTTCGGATCGTTCCAGGTGCGTCTCAATGATATTCTCGATCCCAAGACCGACCTGCGCCAGCTCAACAACGGGCGTGGTGTGCGGTTGGGAACGATTCGCGTAACCGACCGCGCGGGTAAGAGCGCGGACATCGATCTGTCGTCGCTGTCCGCGCAGGGGCGCGTAACCGTCCAGGACGTACGTCAAAAGATCGTGCAGGACGCCACAGCCGCGGGCGTATCCATCTCGGTCACGACCGTGAACTCGAGCTTTCTCGTGACGGATACATCAACCCCCAAAGATGACGAAGCGAAGCTCATCGTCGAAGACGTGTCCGGCTCCGCAGCGGCTGATCTGGGTATTGCGAACGAAGACCAGGACGGCGGGTTCGTGGGCCGTCCCGTCTTTCGCGTGAATACGATCGGCGATGTGATTCGGGCGATCAATTACGCACAAGGCAACGACGCCCAGGTCCAGGCATCCGTCTCCGCGGACGGCAACGGTCTGTCGCTTCGCGCGTTCGGTTTGGGCAACAGTGTGACCGTCAGCGCGGGCTCGAGCGATGGCGGCGTTGTCTCATCCGCCGCACAGGATTTGGGTATTGAAGGGGCTTCGTTCTCCACGGACAGCGGTTTTTCCTCACGCCGCCTGGTGGCGGGACTGGGCACCGTGCTGCTTCAATCGCTGCGCGGAGGGGCCGGGGTGACTACCGGTACCGTGTCCTTGACGGACAGCGCGGGGCGCAGCGTTGACGTTGACTTCAGCCACGCTCAAACCCTTCGGGACGTTGTTGATTTGATCAACGCGCAGGGCGACGTGGGGCTGCGTGCTCGGATCAACGCAGCCGGTAACGGTCTGGAACTATCCGACGAGTCCAACGGTTCAGGCTCGATTGAGATTCGTGACGTAACCGGTTCGCTGGCTCAGGATGTGGGACTGGCCGGTACGTTTCAGGTAGCCGGCGGCGCATCAATCAACGGCGGTAATCTCCAGGTGCAATACGTCACGCGCAACACACCGCTCTCAACTCTCAACAACGGCGGCGTCAACAATCTTGGCTCTATACGCATTACGGACTCCAACGAAACCGTCTACGTCGTCGACCTGCCGCAAAACCTCAAGACCGTGGGGCAGGTGATCGACGCCATCACGCGCGGTACACCGGGAACCATCGAGGCGAAAATCAACGAAACCGGCGACGGGATCATCGTTACGGATACTTCGACCGGAGCCGCCCGCTTGCGCATTGCAGACGAGAGCGGAAGGGCTGCGTCCGACCTCCGACTCGCCGGTACCGCAGCCGCGAACCAATCGTTCATTGATGGATCGTTCGAAACACGGATCGATATAGGTACCGGGGATACCCTCACGGATATCGCCAACAAGATCAACGCGTCAACTGCTCAAGCAACAGCCACGGTACTCAACAGCGGAGCCTCCACGAACCCGTTCAGCCTGACCATCACTTCTGATATCACCGGTCGGCGCGGCGAACTCGTTTTTGATACCGGCAACCTGGACTTAGGCATCCAAACGCTTACCCAGGCGCACGACGCGGTCGTGACGGTTGGTGATCCGGGCGGCGCGGGCTCGGTGGTTATCACCAGCTCGACCAACCAACTATCCGACGTTGTTCAAGGCGTTACGTTTGACCTGCTCGGTGTGAGCGATAAAGAGACAACGGTTACTGTTAATCGCGACGTGGACACGCTGGTGGCCGGCGTTCAGGGGTTTGTGGACGCGTACAATGCAGCCGTCGACTCGATCGCCGAGAGCACGTCGTTCAATCAGGAAACCCTGCAGCGGGGTGACCTGTTCGGGGATACAGCCGTCAGCACAGTGCAATCGCGTTTGCGCAATGTAGTCCTGAAGTCGTTCCCAAGCGGTGATCCGTCCATCTCGCGGCTTACCGCAATCGGTATACGGCTAGGTGCAGGTGGAAAGCTGGAACTCAACGAGCAAAGTTTTCGCGACGCGATCGAAGCATCACCGCAGGCGGTCGAGGCGTTGTTCACTACGAAAGACACCGGGTTTGGTGCCGTGATTCAGGACACCCTCGACGGCCTCACCGACAGCGTTGACGGTGTGTTGTCCCGGCGGAATCAACTCTTGATCGACCAGCAGGGGCTGTTGAGCGACCGCATAGACGGACTCAATGTGCTTCTCGCCGCCAAGCGCGCCCGGCTCGAATCGCAGTTCGCAGCCCTGGAAACGGCGTTGGCCGGGCTCCAGACGCAGCAGGATGCACTCGCCGGATTGTCGCAACTGAGCGGCTAGAGCAGCGTCACAGCTTATTCGTAGGGTTCGTTGTGGGTGCCATGGGCAAGCAGCAGCTTGCCCGTGTCGTTCCTGGGGCAGTCGCGGGCAAACAAGTTTGCCCATGCCACACAAAAATAAGGTGTGACAAAGCAGTAGAGCAAGCTCTATTATTGTGCAGCGATCGAATCACCGTTTCATCCGGCGAATCGGCTCAGCGCGGCGATACACAACGACGGACAATGCTGAAACGGTCTCTGGTCCGAAAACGCGCGTCGTTGAGCGGAAAGGGGTTCCAAAAAGAATCCCCACTTGAGTAAAACGCCACGCGGATTCGACCGATAGAATCGGCGCTATGGACCAGAGCACAACCAATCCCTATTTGCGCGATGCGGTGCTGACGGCGACGCCCGAGCAGCTCCAGCTCATGCTCTACGACGGCGCCATCCGTAACGCCACGCAGGGCAAAGAAGCTCTGACGAAGAAAGACTATGAAACGGCCTATAACAAACTGACCCGCGCCCAGCACATTCTTCTCGAGATGATTAACGGGCTTAATTACGACGTCAATGCCGATCTGTGCCGGCGCGTCGCGTCAATCTACAATTTCCTCTACCGAAAATTGGTCGACGCGTGCGTCCAACGCGACGTCGGCGCGATCGACGACGCCCTGCGCGTGCTCCGCATTGAGCGCGAGACCTGGCAGTTGCTCGTGGACAAGGTAGCGCGGGCCCGCGAAGGAGGCGACGCGGCGGAGTTTGAAGCCTCACCCATCAGCAGCGCGGCCCGCGCGGTGGACCCCCTTGAACTGAAAACCAACCGTCCCACGTCCACTGAGCAGCCGACAAGCCTTTCGATTGAAGGCTGACACGCCCCTACCACCGACGAGCGGCGGTTGTGCCCACGCCGGCACGCCTCAAACACCGGGATCACCTGCGAAGTTCCGGTACCTACATCGTCCCGCGGTGAGATTCGGGATAAAATAACAGAGAGCACTCACCGGGCGACGATCGGTGTTGGGGAGAACGTACT
>CAZWWW010000226.1:0-5559 GCA_964637715.1 uncultured Phycisphaeraceae bacterium
AGCGCCTCAGCAGTCGCCGGATCAAGCGGCCAATCCACCGTTTGAATCCATCGATGAAGGATCTGACACGTCGCCGCCGCGGTCTCATCAATCAAACAGAAGGCGTGCAGGTCGTCTCGACTGATGTGGTGGTCGACAACGACGATCGGCAGCGCCGTAGCAGCCAGCCAGTCGCTCATCGGTTGGAGCTGACTGAACGAGCACGTATCCAACACCAAAACCCCGTCACGATCGTCGAGCCCGCGTTCCGGAACCGTTGACCACTCGACAAGCGCACCCGCTTTGGTAAGCGACGCGTAGCGGTCCGGCACGTCACCGAAGACAACCGCCAGCGGGTCGCGCCCAAGGGCTTTTAGAACGCGACTCATGGCCACCAGCGACCCGATGGCGTCACCGTCCGGTTTGGCATGGGAGACCAGCAGGGGGCGTCGCCAACCGGTCACCCGATGCGCCTCGGATTGAAACTCCTCCCGACCCGGTGCCTTCACGACTCCCCTCCGTTCGTAGTGGACGTAGGCACCTGACCCGCCGGGCGCGGGGGCGCGCCGCTGGGTGTCAACGCCATGCGCACTGCACAAACGTCCCGCTTGAGTTGCTCCACGAGCGCGTTCGCTGACGAAAACTTCTCTTGCCCGCGCAGGCGACGCTCGAACGTCAAAGCGAGCCGCTGATCGTACAAGTCGCCGTCGAAGTCCAACAAATGAGCCTCGACCCGAACCTGCTGCGCGGAAAACGTCGGCGCACGACCGATGCTGATAGCCGCCGGATAGACCCTATCGCCCGTTCGCCCCGACCCCGCATAGACGCCCTCGCCGGGAACGAGCTTTTCGTCCGGTTCGAGGTTGGCTGTAGGGAACCCGATCGTACGCCCGCGCCCGTCGCCGTGTACCACCGTACCGCCCAATGTGTAGGGTCGATCCAAACAGAGCGCGGCGCGCTCGACGTCGCCGTCAGCGATAAGACGCCGTATGAGCGAACTGGACACCAGGAGCGGCTTGCCGCCATCAGCGGTCACCGTCACCGGATCGACGACGTGGACCGCACAATCAAACTCCGCAGCCAGGCGACCAAGAAGCTCGACCGTCCCCCGCCGCTGCTTGCCGAATCCAAACGACGGACCCTCGACAATGTGCGCCGGACGGAACTTCGGGCGGATAACATCACGCACAAACGCCTCCGGTTCCAAAACCAGCAACGCCGGCTCGCTGTGGGCGACGACAACGGTATCCGCACCGGCGTCCTCAAGCCGCTTTAGTTTTTCTTTGAGCGTGGTCAACCGTGCGGGTGCCCGAGCGGGCGCGACCACCGCAAGCGGGTGCGGCTCAAACGTCAGCACGGTGACCGCCGCGCCGATCGGCTCAGCCAGTGAACGGGCGGTGTCGATCAGGTGCGCGTGGGCGCGATGGACCCCATCGAAGTTCCCGATAATCAGCACCCTACCGGCTTCGCACGGTTCGACGCGATCAAGCCCGTGGTAAACGTTCACCCAAACTCCCCATACATGAGACGACAGCGACGGCGCGACCGTTTGGAATCGCCGTTGTGACGCTGGTTCTTTGTCGCACTTTTTTTTGTGTGGCATGGGCAAGCAGCGCTTGCCCGTGTTGTTCCGGGCGCAGTCGCGGGCAAACAAGTTTGCCCATGCTACGCACAACGAACCCTAAGAATAAGCTGCGACGCTGCACTAGGTTCACAATGCCCGCAGCGCGGTAGACGGTCACGCGCGACCGCCATCAAGATCGAACAAGCATAGCGCGCGGAGCGCGGCGTGGCAACGCACGATCGACCCGGTTGACACGCCGGCTCGCCGGTGCTGTCATGCGCGGGTGGCTGCATCCGATCCCACAGCGAGCGCCGCCCCGGTTGTAACCGCCCTGTGTGTCGACGGGGCGTCATACGATCGCTTTGGGCGCGTGATCCGCCATCTGGCCGTCGGGCTCGTGGATCAGGCCATTCACGTCCGCGTGGTGAGCACCGACCCGCGCGTTTCGTCGCTTGAGATAGGTCCCATCCAGGCAACCACCCGCCCGCTTGTTCGTTGGCCTTGGCGCAAACGACGTCTTCAAGCGCTGGTCGAATCGTTTTCACCGCAAGCCCCGTCGCTAATCCACGCCCTCGCCTACGAATCCTATGAAGTGGCGTTCGCGCTCTCTGAAGCACTCGACGCGGACCTCGTCTTGCAGGTAACGTCCCTGTCGGATTGCTATGAGCTGATGGAGTTTGACGCCCCGGCGGTGCGCCGGTTTCTGGTCAGCAGCGCCGCACTGGGAGAGGAACTTCAGAAACGCTGCGGTGTGGTCGGGGATTTTATCACCATCGTAAGGCCCGGGCTGCTTGTTGAAGAACATCCCGCCTGTTTCGCAAAACCCGAACGCGCCGTCACGGTCGTCTGCACGTCGCCGTTCGAGCGCGACTTCGGCGTCGATTTGCTCATCGAAGCCATCTATCTGCTTCGCCAACGCGGCGTTTCGCTCGTCGCGTTCTTGATGGGTCGGGGGTCAACCGAATCCGCACTGCGGCGCATGGTGCGCGCGCGAAATCTCTCCGCGTGCGTGGTGTTCGCGCGCCCGCTCGGCGACCACATCCCGGCGCTGCAGAACGCGGATATCATGGTGCGCCCCTCTGCGGACACGGCCTTTTCGATCGACACGCTCCAGGCGCTCAGCGCCGGGCTCGTCGTGGTAACGTTTCCCAGTACGGTGTGCGACTATATCCGGGACGGTGAAACGGCTGTGGTCTGTCAGACGCCGACTGCGGAAGCTATCGCCGACGCGATGGAACATCTCGTACAGGATCGAGATCGCGCCCGGCGTATCGCGGTAAGTGCAATGGACTATGTACAATCGAACCACTCCATCAGCGCGATGGCCGAGCGAACCGCCGAAGCCTATCGCGAACTCGTGCTGCAGCGGTCAACGTTTGCCATGAACAAATAGCCTACGCCGGCGCAATGTGTTCGAAACGCTGATGCCGGTGCCCGGTGCTATTGTGCGAGCCAAAGGCGACATGATGATCTTCCCTCTTTTTGGCGATGTTTAGAGACAATCTACGAGAACGAACGGAAACCGCTCGGCACGCGATAGACCGTGCTGGTATTGATAACGATTGAAAGGAAGGAAGCCGCCTGCATCGCCAACGTGTCCAACTTGGGCGTCCCGATGCGCGGTCGAGTGTGAGCGTACTCGAAGCGGCGCTGCGGGACGCGGTGGTCGGCGACGTGCGTTTCGATACGCTGACGCGCACGATTTACGCCACGGACGCCAGCATCTACGAGATGACACCGTGCGGCGTCGTGTTTCCCAACTGCGTCGACGACGTCGTAGCCGCGGTGCAAGCCTGCCGCGCGCACCAAGTGTCGATCATCGCTCGCGGTGCGGGAACGGGTCTTGCAGGCGGCGCGGTTGGATCGGGTGTAACACTCGATCTGTCCCGCTTCCTGAACCGGATCGGATCCCTGGACATCGAGCGGCGAACCGTCGAAGTCGAGCCCGGTGTTGTGCTCGATGAATTGAACGCTCATCTTGCGCCCCACGGTCTGACCTTCGCGCCCGACGTCGCCACCGCCAGCCGCGCCACGATCGGCGGTATGATCGCCAACAACTCGTGCGGTGCGCGATCGATTCGGTACGGGCGCACGGTGGATCACGTCCAGACGATCCGTATGGTTCTCTCCGACGGAACCGTCGCCGCGTTTACTGAGGAATCCCAAGCCATCCGGGACGACGCGAACGCCGAAGCGCTACGCCCCGGCTCATCCGCGGAGTCGCGCACGCGGGAGATCGAACGCGAACTGGCGCGCCTGCGCGATCGCTATCACGATGAGATCGAGCGTCGTTTCCCCAAGATTCTCCGTAGCAACGGCGGATACGGACTCGATCGATGGGGACCACCGGGAACAGGTGCGTCGGCCATTAAGATCCTGTGCGGTAGTGAGGGAACGCTCGGGGTGATCGTCGGTGCGACGCTCAAGCTCGTACCGATCCCGCGAGAAACAGGCCTTGTCGTGTTCCACTTCGACAAGCTCCTGTCATCCCTTCGGATCGTACCGAACATTCTTAAACACAACCCTTCGACCATCGAGCTCATCGACAAACTCATTATGGACGCGGGTCGATCAAGCCCGGCGTTGGCGGATCGGTGTGGTTTTCTTTCCGGCGATCCGCAGGCGCTGCTTGTCGTCGAGTTTCAGGGGGACAGCGTAGAGGAAGTCGCCCGACAAATCGAAGCGTTACAAGCGGACGCCGCCGTCCGCACCGCTACTTCGTCATGTAAGGAGATACGCAGGCGGCGGGAACAGGCTGACGTGTGGAATCTGCGTACGAGCGGACTGGGGCTGCTCATGTCCAAACCCGGCGATGAACAACCCTATTCCTTTGTTGAGGACACCGCCGTTGCGCCGCAGCGCCTGGCCGAATACATCGAACGGGTCATGCGCATTCTGGACAACGAAGGCGTTCACGCCGGATACTACGCCCACGCCAGCGTCGGTTGTATTCACGTCAAGCCCGTACTCAATCTCAAGACTTCAAACGACGTTGACAAGATGCGGTGTATTGCCGAGGCCGTGTGCGCGCTCGCCGTCGAGTTCGGCGGTACGATGAGCGGCGAACACGGTGACGGGCTGGTTCGATCGTGCTGGCTGGAGAAGCTCTACGGGCCGCGCGTCATGGAGGCGTTTCGTGAGGTCAAAAAACTCTTTGACCCGGATGGCATCATGAACCCGGGCAAGATCGTCGACGCCCCGCCCATGACGGAGCATCTCCGGTTCGGTCCGTCGTTCGCCATCCATCCGACCAAGACCTATTTCGATTTTTCGGCGCACCGCGGCATGGCGGGTCTGGCGTCGATGTGCAGCGGGGTGGGTCAGTGTCGTCAGCGCCTCGTCGGTACGATGTGCCCCTCCTTCATGGCCACCGGCGACGAAACCCACACCACGCGCGCCCGGGCCAACGCCCTGCGCGTCGCCCTGTCGAACCGGGGGCTTTTGAACGGGCTTGGCGATCCACAACTCGATGAGGTGATGGACCTCTGCCTGTCGTGCAAAGCATGCAAAACCGAATGCCCCACCGGGGTGGATATGGCCCGGCTCAAGGCGGAGTTCCTTGCTCACCGCAACCTGAACCGCGGCATCGGTCGTCGGGCACGGTTGATCGCCGACACGCCGGATTGGCTCGCCCGCGCCAGTCGCCTACCGCGCCTGGCCAACCTGATCGGTCAGTCGACCATCGCGCGGCGCTGGATGCAGCGGCGGTATGGATTGGATCGGCGCCTACCCCCACCGCGTCTTGCCACGAAAACCTTTCGCGCGTGGTTTCGTCGACACGAACGACACCGCGACCACAGCGCGCCGCTCGGATCGGTCATTTACTTTGTCGATACCTGGACGAACTTTATCACACCAGAGGTCGGCAAAGCGGCTGTGGTGCTGCTCGAACATGCCGGTTTTGAGGTACATTGCCCGCCGACCTATTGCTGCGGTCGCCCGGCCATTAGCCAGGGATTGTTGAGCGAAGCCAAACAGCTCGCGGAGTTCAACGTGCGTCTGCTCGCACAGACGAC
>CAZWWW010000227.1:0-5552 GCA_964637715.1 uncultured Phycisphaeraceae bacterium
TTACCATGGGCATCGCGCCCAATTGCCCATAGGCCGCCGCCGTCACCAGATTCGTAGCACCCGGACCCAGCGTTGACAGGCACACTCCGGGCTTGCCGGTCAGACGACCCTGCGTGGCGGCCATGAACCCCGCTGCCTGTTCGTGTCGCGTTACGACCACGCGAATCGTCGACGTGCGCAACGAATCGAGAAAATCCAGATTCTCTTCGCCGGGAATACCGAAAATGTACTTTACGCCTTCGCGCTCCAGCGCTTTCACCAGCAGGTCTGATGCCTTCATGGGTGACGCCGCCTCTCTCTAAGGGTCGTGCATTGACATTGCTTCAATGAACAAGGCTACAGCATTCTCAGTTATTGTGTATCGCCGCATCGAGTCGATGTACCGGATGAAACAATGATTCGACCGCTACATGATAATAGACCTTGGCCTAAACGGCTCCTCGCAAAGCGGAAACCGGTTGAGCTGGGGTGTATGACAGGATCGTCGGCCGCAAAATACGGTAGGGCAGGTCGTTCTTTCGCACCAAGGCGAAAGGTTAACCTGCCTTGGTGGAGGCAGGTCAACCCCCCGACATAGTCGGGCGAACCACCTGCCCTACCCTAAAGCCGCCTAAAGGGTCTTGCGCCCGTTGAGCTCGTTTTGCCCCAATTCGGCAAGCAGGATCGTGCGCGTCCGGTTTTCCTAACGCACGATTCTGTTCAAAGGTGGGACAGGCAAGCAGTCGCTCGCCCGTAAACGCGATCGGAAGGGCGCCGGTGCCGGAACTCGCCTGTGACACCCGACTTTTCCTATTGATTGAACCGTGTGAGGATCTAGCATTCATCGGCGCTCCACGTCTGCAGGACGTGCATATAGTTGGCCCGTTCGTACGACTTCGGCCCGGGGCATCGTTGCAGGTTCATGCTGCCGCGCATCTGTTCGAGTGAAGCGTATTCGTGCTCCTCCATCCAATCAATCATCCCCCGGCGTACTGTGTGAAGATGACCGTACCCGTTGATCAAGAGCGCCGAGACCATCTGTATTGCATGAGCGCCGCACATGATTGACTTGATCGCGTCCCGGTGCGTATGCACACCGCCCGTAACCGCCAGCGACGCCTCCACCCGCTCGGAAAGAATGGCGAGCCAGCGAAGGCGGAGCAGCAACTCGTGAGAATCAGAAAGGCCCAGGTGTAGCCGGATCTCCAGTTCGTCGACATCAATATCCGGCTCGAAGAAACGATTAAACAGAACCAACCCGTCGGCCCCCGCGTTCACCGCGTTTCCGGCGAAATTGACGAAGGATGAATAGAACGGCGAGAGCTTCAGGGCGACGGGAATCTGAATGGCCTTTTTAACCTCGGCCACCATTTCGATGTCGCGCTGCTCGATCGACGCACCCGTCTCGCCGAGGTCCGTGGGGACGTGATAGATGTTGAGTTCCAGCGCATCCGCGCCCGCCCCGGCAAGCGCCGACGCATAGTCCAACCATCCCCCCGGTGTGTCACCGTTGAGCGATCCGATGACCGGAATGTTCACCGCCTCTTTCGCCAGGCGGATCTTGTTCAGGTACTCATCCGGTCCGATGACGAAATCGTCCGGCTCCGGGAAATAGGAGAGCGCTTCTCCGAACGAATCGCCGTGGGGTTCCGCGGCGTTGTGTGTGGCCAATGCTTCAGCGGTGATTTGTTCTTCGAACAAAGAGCGCATGACGATCGCTGCCGCACCGGCATCCTCCGCTCGCTTGATGGAGTCGATCGTATCGGCGAACGGGGACGCGCCGACGATGAACGGGTGCGGGAGTGTGAAGCCCAGGTATTCCGTTGACAGGTCCATCAGGACATCTCCAATCTCTTGGCTCGTTCCTCGGTGGGGTAACCCGAGGCGCCTTCTCATCTCCGGTGCAAACGGTGCTTGTACTTTTAATCGAGCGCGACCGCCCGCGTTATCCGCCGACCGGTTGGGGGGCAACGGACTTACCCGCGTCCTGCCCACCCTCGCCTTGACCGTTGCCGTCTTCCCTGGGCAGCCTCATGGTGGCCAGGTGTTGGTACACCGCGATACGCCGCTGCGTCGCCCTCTGCGCTTCAAGCGCAAGACGCCCGAACCGCTCGGGGTCTATCTTTTCGACCATACGGAACCTCGTCTCGTTACGCATGTATTCACGAACCGGGATGCGACCGGCGGGGGCATCAATCACCAGCGGCGGTTCTCCGTCGAGCACGCGATGCGGGTCGTACCGATAGAGTGGCCAGATTCCGCTGTCCACCGCCCGTTTCTGCTGATCGGTCCCGAACGCCATGTCGTACCCATGCGCTATGCAATGGCTATAGGCGATGATGAGCGAAGGTCCGGGATGGGCTTCGGCTTCCAGAAAAGCCTTCACGGTGTGGTTGTCCTTGGCACCGAAGGCAACGCTGGCTACGTAGACGTGCCCGTAGTTTATCGCCATGAGCCCCAGGTCCTTCTTGTCGACGCTCTTTCCCGCCGCCGCAAACTTAGCCGCCGCCCCCAGCGGTGTGGCTTTCGACGCCTGACCGCCGGTGTTCGAATACACTTCGGTATCCAAGACGAGGATGTTGACGTTCCGCTCCATCGACAACACGTGGTCCAGACCGCCGTACCCGATGTCGAACGCCCATCCGTCGCCGCCGACCAACCAGACGCTCTTTTTGACGAGATAGTCAGCCAACAACATCAACCGCCGCGCCTCTGCCGTGTCCAGGTGCTGGAGTTTGCGCCGCAAGACTTCGACACGCTCCCGCTGTGCCCGGATGTCGGCATCGGACTGCTGGTTTCCGTTAAGCAAATCACGAACGAGATCGTCGCCGACGCCCGACGCACACCGCGTCAGTAAATACCGCGCCTGCTCGGTGTGCGCATCAATGGCGAGCCGGAAACCCAGACCGAATTCCGCATTGTCTTCGAACAGTGAATTGGACCACGCCGGTCCGCGACCCTCACGGTTTACCGTAAACGGCGTCGCCGGCAGGTTGCCGCCGTAGATCGAGGAACAACCCGTCGCGTTGGCGATCAAGGTGCGATCGCCGAAGAGCTGGGTCAGTAACTTGATGTAGGGCGTTTCGCCGCACCCCGCACAGGCGCCTGAGAACTCAAACAACGGCTCGAAAAACTGTGTGCCCTTCACGTCAAGGCGCGTGATGCGCGAGCGGTCGACGTCGGGCAGATCGGAAAAGAATGCGAAGTTTTCCCGCTCTCGATCGAGGACCGGGCGCTGCGGCTCCATGTTGATGGCCTTGTGACGCGGATTGGATTTATCCTTCGCCGGGCACACCGTGACGCACATGCGACAACCGGTACAATCCTCCGGCGCAACCTGGATCGTATACTTCATCCCGCGCAGGTCTTTGGCCTTGTAGTCGTTCGACTGGAAGGCGGACGGCGCGCCGTCGAGATGTTGCGGCTCGTAGACCCCCGCACGTATGGCTGCGTGCGGACACACCAGGGCACACTTGTTGCACTGAATGCAGACGCTCGGATCCCAAATCGGAATCTCCAAAGCGACGTTGCGCTTCTCCCATTTGCACGTTCCAGTGGGCCAGGTGCCGTCGACCGGGAACGCGCTGACCGGCAGCAGGTCTCCCTTACCGGCCATAATCACAGCCGTGACCCGTTTGACGAACTCGGGGGCGTTCTCCGCCACAATGGGTGGGCGAACGCGCGTGCCCGTCACCGTCGCCGGGACAGGCACCTCCTTCAGATGAGCGAGCGCTTCATCGACAGCCGCACAATTGCGCCGGACCACGTCGTCGCCTTTTTTTGCATACGACTTGGTAATCGACTCTTTGATTTTCTCGATGGCTTCGTCGCGCGGCAACACACCGGATATCGCAAAGAAGCATGTCTGCATAATCGTGTTGATCCGCTGACCCATGCCTGTCGCCCGGGCCACCCGGTGCGCGTTGATGACGTAGAACTTGAGCTCCTTCTCAATGATCTCCTCCTGCACCTCGCGCGGCAGCTTGTCCCATACCTTGTCAGCGTCATACGGCGCATTCAGCAGGAACACCGCCCCGGGAGCGGCGCGCTCGAGCACTTCATACCGATCCAGGAAGGTAAACTGATGGCACGCCACGAAGTTCGCACTCTTAATCAGGTACGGCGAACGAATCGGGTCGGGACCGAACCGCAAGTGCGAAATGGTTACCGCCCCCGACTTCTTTGAGTCATAAACAAAGTACCCCTGCGCATAGTTGTCCGTCTGCTCGCCGATGATCTTGATCGAGTTCTTGTTGGCCCCGACCGTACCATCCGCCCCCAGCCCGAAGAACACGGCGCGCACCGTGTTCTCGTGCTCGATGTCGAACGTTTCGTCCACGTCCAGTGACAGATCGGTGACATCGTCCACGATGCCGACGGTGAAGTGGCGTTTCGGTTCCTCCCGGGCCAGCTCGTCGAACACGGCGCTTACCATAGCAGGCGTGAACTCCTTGCTGGACAGTCCGTACCGACCGCCGATCACCCGCGGGTCACCGTCGAAGGGCCAGTGCGCCGCGTCACGCGCTTCGCGGAGTGCGGCCACCACGTCAAGATACAACGGCTCGCCCACCGACCCCGGTTCCTTCGTGCGATCCAACACGGCGATCGATCGCACCGACGCCGGTAACGTGGCTACGAGATCGTCCACGGAAAACGGGCGGTAGAGCCGCGCGACAACGACACCCACCTTCTCACCATGGGTTGTCAAATGCGCTACCGTTTCGGTCGCGGTTTGAGAACCGGACCCCATAAGCACCACGACGCGCTCCGCATCCGGGTCACCCACATAATCGAACAGGTGGTACCGTCGTCCCGTGCGTTCGGCGAAACGATCCATCACCGCCTGCACGCGCTCAGGGCAGGCGTCGTAGAACTCGTTGCAGGCTTCGCGCGCCTGAAAAAACGTATCCGGGTTTTGTGCCGTACCGCGCAGGACGGGATGATCGGGCGAAAGGGCCCGCTTGCGATGGGCCTCGATCAAGTCATCGTCAATCATGAACCGCAGGTCGTCGTCACTGAGGTACTTGATCTTGGCGATCTCATGCGACGTGCGAAACCCGTCAAAAAAGTGGAGAAACGGTATGCGCGTGTCCAACGAAGCCGCCTGCCCGATACAGGCCATGTCATGGGCTTCTTGAACCGAACCCGAAGCCAACAGCGCGAACCCGGTCTGCCGACAGGCCATCACGTCCGAGTGATCGCCGAAAATCGAGAGCGCGTGCGTCGCCAACGTCCGGGCGCTGACGTGCATACAGCAGGCGGTCAGCTCCCCGGCAATTTTGTACATGTTGGGAATCATCAGCAGCAGACCTTGCGACGCGGTGAAGGTCGTGCTCAGGGCTCCGGTTTGAAGCGCCCCGTGCATTGCCCCCGCGACCCCCGCTTCGGACTGCATCTCCGCAACCGATGGTATGGCCCCCCAGAGATTGGGTCGGTTTTTCGTGGACCATTCGTCCGCCAGCTCGCCCATCGGTGTGGACGGGGTGATGGGATAGATCGCCACCACTTCATTCAAGCGGTAGGCGACCGACGCCGCGGCCTCGTTGCCATCGACGACCACACTCTTACTGTCC
>CAZWWW010000228.1:0-5503 GCA_964637715.1 uncultured Phycisphaeraceae bacterium
GGGCGACGAATCCTATCAGGCTGGTGCGCTGGCGAGCAACCGTGACCTCATTATTTACGGTTTTCTTGGCGCGGGTCTCATCATTATCGCGCTGGACATTTTTGTTCCGCGCAAGTCGCTCAACGCCATCGCCGGACTCTTTTTCGGGCTCATGGTGGGCATGATCGTCGCCTACGGTCTCGGGTTGATTATTGACCTGCTTATTGCCTCCAAAGGCCCGGGCGAACTGACGCCGTCCCAGTTGTCGTTCATCAGTGCGATCAAGCTTTCTTTGGGGGCGGTCTGTTGTTATCTGGCGGTGAGCTTCATACTTCAAACCAAAGACGACGTGCGTTTTGTCATCCCCTATGTCGAGTTCTCCAAGGAAACCAAGGGCACCAAGCCGTTCGTGCTCGACACGTCGGTCATTGTGGACGGGCGCATCGCCGACGTAGCCGCCACGAAAATCATTGAATCCGAGTTGATCGTACCCCGCTTCGTCCTCCATGAGTTACAGACGATTGCTGACAGCGGGGACAAGCTCAAGCGGACGCGCGGTCGCCGCGGACTGGACATGCTCAACAAACTTCAGGCGAGCGGGCACGTGGACATTCGCGTGCTGGATGTCGTTCCAGACAAAAGTGCCAGCGGGGCCGGCGTGGACGAAATGCTCGTCGATCTCGCCCTTCAGCTCAACGGCAAGGTCGTGACCAACGACTACAACCTCAACAAGATCGCACAACTGCGCGGCGTCACGGTCATCAATATCAACGACCTGGCCAATTCGCTGAAACCCGTCGTACTTCCGGGCGAACCGCTCACCGTGAAGATCGTAAAACCCGGCGAGGAATCCGGGCAGGGCGTTGGCTACCTCGACGACGGTACGATGGTGGTCGCCGAGGGCGGGCGAGACCACCTCGGCGCAACCGTTCAGCTTACGGTTACCAGCGTCTTGCAAACGTCGGCGGGACGCATGATTTTCGGGCGTGTAGAGAGCATTCGGGCAACGGATCGGCGCCGGCTCCACCCCGATCGTGACGCCCCCGCCGGATCACCTTCGTAAACCCGATCTGGAGGTTTCAGGCTCATGCCCACGTTCGCTGTCATCATCGCCGCCGCCGGAAAAGCCGAGCGATTCGGTGGGGCTGAAAAGAAAACCTTTGCCAAGCTGGATGGCCGACCTGTGTTCCTGCGCAGTGTCGAGTTGTTTATCAATCGTACCGACGTGTGTCAGACAATTCTCGCCGTCGCGCCCGAGGACGTGGGTTCGATCAAATCGCAATACGGGGCCAATCTCGGATTCATGGGGGTCAAGCTCGTCGAAGGGGGGGTGGAGCGATCCGACACCGTGGCCAAGGCACTGGCGGTCGTGTCCGACGACGCGGAGTATGTGGCGATCCACGATGCCGCCCGCCCGTGCGTTGCACCGGATCGGATCGACGAGGTGTTCAGCGAGGCTATCAAAAGCGGTGCGGCTATTCTGGCGACACCTATTACCGGTACGATTAAGCGCGTGGGACCGGCGCATGTCGTGGAATCGACGGTTTCGCGAGACGGCCTGTACGAAGCGCAGACACCGCAGGTGTTTCGTGCCGACCTGCTGCGCGATGCCTACGCCAAGCGCAAACCCGGCGCACACGAAACCGACGACGCCCAGATTGTGGAGCAGGCGGGCCATGACGTAGCCGTCGTCGCATCGGACATCACGAACCTCAAGATCACCACCAAAGGGGATATGGCCCTTGCCCGCGCGATCCTGAAGGCCCGCCCTTCACGACCCGCACCCAGACTCGGTGCTTTTGACGAAGCCCAGTGGTAGGCCCCAAACCGGCGCCGCACCGCGCCGTAATTCGCGGTTGACGTGTCTGGGCGATGTACCATAATCACGGGCATGGGGGCGGAAGCACAAGTTCCTCAGGCTTTTTACGCCAGGGAGTGGTTATGAAAACATCAAATGCACACGGCGCGGCGTTCGGGATTCTTGTCGCGGTTTTGCTGGGCGTTGGTCTTTACGGTTGTAACGTGGACCCGCGTTGGTCCACTCGTTTCGGCACGCGCGATAGTCTCACTGGGCACGGAGGGAAGGGGGCTGTCGACATTACTGCCGCTGACGAGCACGAGGTTGATCTTGTCGAGGCGGTGGCGGCGTCCCGCAATGCGTATCACAAAAACCTCAAGGCGTTGTTCGACTATTACTCGCGCAACGGGTACGACGCCAAGCGTTCGTGGGCCGCTATGGAATTGAATGGGCTGCGCGCGGTCAAAAAATTCGGTTACCTGCTCGATGCCGAGGTACCCAGCGGTCGCCTTGCCGCCAAGGATTCGATTCCCGAAGCTGACAAGCTGTACAAGCAGGGGGTCGCGCTGATGCGGCGCGGCGGGCATGGCATACCCGGCATCTTCCGGCAGGACCGGATGATCGAAGCGGCCGAGGTGTTTCGGCAGATGATTCATGACTACCCCACCAGCGACAAGATCGACGATGCCGCGTTCCTGTGCGGGGAGATTCATAAGGAATACCTCGAAGGTCAGGAACCCATCGCGGTGAAGTGGTACGAGCGGGCGTGGACGTGGGATCCCCATACGCCGCACCCGGCCAAGTTCAACGCCGCCGTCACCTACGACTATCGATTGCACGATCGCGATCGCGCGCTCGAGTTATATCACGAAGTCGCGAACGACCCGGATTCAACGCCCGCCAATGCGCGATTCGCCGTGCGGCGCATTGAGGAACTCACCAAAGGCGCGGCGAGCACGGCCTCACTTCGGCGGTAGCGATCGCTGTGTTCATAGACGCCCGAGAGAGCCTAAGCGTATGGTGCGTGTGTTTGCCGGTCTGGCGCTGAGCAACGGTATGCTCTTTGTGGGAACCGCGCTGGTAGGCTTGTTGCGCTTGGGCGGGTCGGCCGATCGCCATGTGCTGCTCGCGGTCATCACCTTGATTTTCACCTGTTTTCTTCAGGTGCTCACCTTCACCTACTTCACGGTAACGGGGAAAATGATCGGGCAGATGGTCCATCTGGCCGGTCTTGACCACGAATCACTGGTCGCTGTTCGCCGCTACAAGAAGACCATGACCCGGCAGCTCGGGGTTGTGGTGGCCGGCGTCGTTCTGGTAGCCGGGAGCGGCGGCGCGTTGTGGCGGAGCGGGTCGAGTTCTATCTGGCACATGGCTGCCGGCGCGTTAACGGTCTTGGTTTATTCGATCGTGGTGTATCGTCAATTCAACCTTATCGTGCTCAACACCCGGTTGGTCGACCGGGTGGCCAGAGCGTATCGGCTTTGGAAAGAGAGCACCGCCGTCAACGACAGGGCGATGCCCGCAGGCACATCGTGATTGCGCCACCCCCCACGCAGTACCGCCGCCGGGGGTCGCCGCCCCGCCGCCGGATCGGTCGGCGTTCTCAAATAATCATATTCTGTTAAAATGTAATCATGTAATTATGTTATACGAGAATTACATTATATAAGGAGATTGTTGACCATGGTCGCCAAAAACCCCAAACGCAGGAAACACACACGTGAAGCGAAAACCAGCGGGGCGAAGCGAACGCGCCGACCACCACGAGCGGCGACCGCCTCACCTAAAACTACGCACGCGCAGGTGACGAAGCTGCGGCGGGGGGTATCCGGCTCGACGGCCTTTTTCGGCGTGACGGAGCGGCAGGGAGATTCTCTCGACCGACAGGAGGCGAGCATCGTCGTGCTTGAACCGGTTGCGACGCGCCGGCGGGGGCGCAGGCCTCATGTTTCCGCGGCGACGGCCCGGCGGCTGGCGGCGGTGGGGCACCCCATGCGTGTGATGCTCTTAACGCACTTGCTGGAAGGACCGGCGGTCTACAAATCACTCAGCAAGGTCACCGGACTGGGCGCGGGCCCGCTGTATCACCACATTAACTGTCTGCGTCTGGCGGGACTCATTCGACCGCCGCAACGGGATGTCTACGAGCTGACGCGCTGTGGACGCAATGTGATCCTCCTGGCGTTAGCCCTCGACAAACTCGGTACGGATCTGCGAGCGCGTCCCGTGGGGGGGACCGGAAAGACGTAGCCCGAGCGAGAAACGGGGGGAGCGCGGGCGGGAACGGATCTGTGAATCATTGGAAGGGCTGATGGAACAGGGCGGGATCAAACTACCATGAGTCTTCGCATCGCTATCCTGGAACCTTATTTCGGCGGATCGCACGCGGTGTTCGTCAACACGCTCTGCGATCACAGCCGCCACGAGTACACGGTCGCGTCCATGCCCGCGCGAAAATGGAAATGGCGCATGCGCGGTTCGGGCGTCCATTTCACACGGCAGGATGTTGCGTGGATGACCGAAGCGCCGGTGGGGGGGTACGATGTGCTGTTGTGCAGCGACATGCTGCCGGTGGCCGATTTTCGTGCCCTGCTGCCGCCCGCGCATCGCGATACGCCCATCGTGTGCTACTTCCACGAAAACCAGTTGACCTACCCGGTGGTACACGGTGAACCGCGAGATTTCCATTTTGCCATGACGAACATCACGTCATGCCTGGCGGCCGGCGCCGTCTGGTTCAACTCCCACTATCACCGCGAGACGTTTCTAAGTGCCGCCGGGAAGATGTTGGCCCGCATGCCCGATCACATACCCGCTGCGGCGCTGGAAGAGATCCGCGCGAAATCCTGCGTTCTGTCACCACCCGTGCTGGTTACACCCGTTCGCCGAGCGGCACCGGCGGGGCGGAACCCCGATCAACCGCTTACCATTTTGTGGAGCCACCGGTGGGAGTACGACAAGAATCCGAAACCGTTTCTTGATGCGCTGCTGTCGTTGTTGGATGAACGAATCACGTTTCGCGTGGTGTTTCTCGGCGAGCGGTTTGAGACCGTACCGCCCGAATTCGCGCCGGCGTTGCGGCGGCTCGAGTCGCGTATCAGCCACGTCGGCTGGCTGCCCGAGCGCGCGGACTATCTCGCAACCCTGGCGGGTTGTGACCTGGTGGTCAGCACAGCCATTCAGGAGAACTTCGGCTACGCCGTGATCGAGTCCATCCTGTGCGGGTGTCAGCCCTTGCTCCCGAACCGATTGGCCTATCCCGAGGTGATTCCCGCGTCCCATCACCCTGCCGCTCTGTTCGCCGGAGACGATCAGCTCGTCGATGCGCTTCGAGTCGTCCTGACCGGCGGGCGGCGTATGACTAGCGACGAGATCCACGAAGTGCAGGATTCGTTAGTTACCCGGTTCGGTCCGCCGGCACTACAAAGGATTGACGACGCACTGGAGCGAATCGCTTCGGGTCGAGCGCCAGGCCCATTTTGATTGAAGGACATCAAACAGCCCTGGTTGAATATGCCGCGCCGATGCCTTAGAGTGGTGAGTTGTAGAGAGACCTGTAACGTCCTATAATACATATTCTGTTGCATTGACTACTTTGAAGGAGCCGACCATGAAACGCACCCTATCCATCCTTGTCGCCACACTGCTTGTCGCGGGCTGCGGCAGCCGTTTGCCGGACGCCGTTCCCGCCACGTCGGGCGTCACGTCGGACGTGCCGTCCGA
>CAZWWW010000229.1:0-5496 GCA_964637715.1 uncultured Phycisphaeraceae bacterium
ATAAGCTGTGACGCTGCACTAGAGCATTTATCGTTTTCATGTGCCGGTTCTGGAACACCCGAACCGGCATCGAGACCGGGAAGATCGCGCGGGCTTAAAGCCCGCGGCTCGGACCACAAAACGGGAAATGCTCTAGCGCTCGTTCTTGCGCCGATACGAGTGAACAGCCAACCATGAGGACGGCTTGAGCACCGCGCCTGAGTATTCATCACTGCGCGACCGCCACCGGGTTGAGGTGCGCCACGTCATAATGATGTCGATTCCGGTCGTCATCACGACGAGTTCTCGCGCCGTGATGGACATGGCCGACTACGTGATGATTACCTGGCTGCACCAACCCGAGGCGCAGGCGGCCATCCTGCCTGCGCAGGTGATTATGTGGTCCTACATCGTGCTCGGGTTTGGCATCGCATCGGTGGTCAACACGTTCGCCGCACAAGCGCTGGGGCGCAAGGAACCGCGCGAGTGCAGCGCCTACGCGTGGCAGGTCTTGTATGTCGCGGTTGTGTTCGGAGCGCTCGCGTTCGTCGCGCGGATGGGGGTCGCGCCGTTGGTCGCGCTGATCGGTCACGACCCGCGGGTTCAGATCAACGAGATCGCTTACTCGCGGATTGCCCTGTTGACCGCCGCCCCCACGATCGCCGCCAATGGACTGGGCTGGTTTTTCGTCGGGATCCATCGCCCGTGGATCACGATGTGGACGGCGATCGAAGCCAACGTCGTGAACGTGATCGTCAGCTATACGCTGATGTTCGGGGTCTTTGGTACCGAGCCGATGGGCATCTCCGGTGCGGCGTGGGGCACGTTCGCGGCAGTTTGCTACCGAATGGTACGCCTGACGGTCGGACTGATTACGCCCTACATGGCCCAAACCTATCATGCCCGCGACACATGGCGACCGTCATGGCGGCACATGCGGCGATTCCTGCGCATAGGATTACCGGCAGGGTTTCAGCTTGCGGGCGAAGTCGTCGTGTGGGCGATCTTCATCAACGTGTTGATCGGGCGGCGCTTTGCCACGGAGGATTTGATCGCCACCAACACCTGCTGGCAGTTCATGCGGCTTGCGTTTTTCCCGGCGTACGGCGTGGGCCACGCGCTGACCGCACTGGTGGGCAAGAGTATCGGATCGGGCAACCCACGGCGTGCCATGCGCGAAACGAGAATCGGCGTGGGTATGACCGTGGCGTACATGGGTATGATGTCGATGATCTATGGCCTGTTCGGCGGGCAACTCATCGGGCTGTTCAGTACGAACGTGTTGGTGGTCGAGATCGGGGCAAAGGTTATGCTGTGTGCGGCCGTGTTCCAACTGTTCGATGCCATGGGGATCACCTACCTCAGTGCACTGCGCGGCGCGGGTGATACCTTTGTCCCCGCTGTGATTATGGTCGGAAGTTTGTGGATCGTCGTGGTCGGTGGCGGGTGGGCGGTTACGGAGATTTGGCCCGAATGGGGCAGTGTCGGACCGTGGCTCGCGGCGTCGACATTGTTTATCGTCACGTCGATCATGCTCTGGTGGCGCTGGCACAGCCGTGCGTGGATGAAGATCAGTGTCTTCGCGTGATCGTGCGGCCGCGCCGCGTTGATCCGGAGGCTGGAGCAAGCGGTGGCGCTTTGTCATAGCTTGTTTTTGGGAGTGGCATGGGCGAGCAGCAGCTTGCCCGTGTTGGTCCGGGGGCATTTACGGGCAAACAAGTTTGCCCATGCCACCCACAACGAACCCTAAGAATAAGCCGTGACCTTGCACAATATCAATTGCTCTTTAGGTGCAGCGGTCGAATCACTGTTTGACTCGGTACAACAACTCGATCCGGCGATACACAATATCCCAAGACGCTACAATATCCGTTATTGTGTATCGCCGCATCGACTCGATTCGCCGGATGAAACGATGATTCGACCGCTGCACAAAAACAGAGCTTGCTCTATAATCGGGCGTTCTGGTAGGAAACGAATATGGTCAGCCATTCACCGATACGTCTTGCGATCCTGTTGTCCGGATCAGGTCGAACGCTTGTGAACCTTCACAACCATATCGAAGCCGGTGCGCTCCCTGCGAGAATAGTTCGCGTGGTCAGCTCGCGCGCGGACGTGCTTGGTGTTGAACGAGCCCGTAAGCGCCATCTGCCTGTTGAGATCATCGAAAAGAAGCGATTCAGGAACGCGGACAAGTCAGCAGCGATCGCCCAGACAAAAGCCTGCGGCGCGACGCGCGGAGTCACGCCAAGCGGCGGCGCTTTGGATGACGCGTCGTTCCAGGATGCCCTCACCCGAGCGGTCGGCGACGTCGACCTCGTATGCATGGCCGGGTTTCTTTCGCTCTGGCGGATTCCCGACGCCTATACGGGTCGAGTCATCAACATCCACCCCGCCCTGCTCCCTGATTTCGGCGGTCCCGGTATGTTTGGCCATCACGTCCATGAAGCCGTGCTCGCCTCGGGTCGAACCGAGAGCGGGTGCACCGTTCACTTCTGCGACAATGAATACGACCACGGACCCATCATTTTGCAACGCAAGGTTCCGGTGTATCCAACTGATACGCCCGACACCCTGGCCGCAAGGGTCTTTGAGCAAGAGTGCATCGGCTATCCTGAGGCAATCCGGCACATCGCGACCGAGCGCCTTCGGGCGAACGGCCCCCCGGAGCTTTGAAGCTCTGCATGTTCTCAGGCGATGTGCTGTCTGCACGTTTCCAGAAAAGCATTGGACGTGGCCTATGGCTGCCCGAACGTTCTTTGCATAACGGCAAAGTCCGACAGATCCACCGTGTCACTCACGTCGAAATCGAACGTGTCGCAATTGCCCGCACCAATCACTATGTCGGGACCGCCCATGCAACCGGCAAAGAAAGGATAGTCGTCGAGATCGATGACTCCGTCGGCGTCGACGTCCCCGTCGTTCGGGAACACGCACCCATCGGCGCAGCCTGATCCGTTGCCCTGGTACCGACCGTTTACTACAAGACACGCCGCCAGCATGGTGCCGTCAACGCAAACGCCCCCGCCGGCGCGGAAGCAGCAGGCGCCCGACAGCGGACAGCCGTTGTTGTCAACAACGGTATCCGGTTCAGTACCGGGACAAGTATCAAGACACCCGACGACACCGTCGCCGTCCTCGTCGGTGGTATCCTCGATCACCCCACATCCGCAGACCCCCGGCGTAATCTTCGACCCGTCGTTCGGGCATTCGTCACCGCAGTCGAACGTGCCGTCGTGGTCGGAATCAACATCGGGCACGCCGCACCCGCATACGCCGGGTTCGATCTTACTGGAATCGTTTGGGCACCCGTCCAAACAATCGAGCGTACCGTCCTGATCTGAATCGACGTCCGCCACGCCGCATCCGCACACCCCCGGATCGGTCTTGTCCGGATCATCCGGGCACCCGTCTAGGCAGTCAATGCTTCCATCATGATCACGATCTTCATCCGACTGACCGCACCCGCACAAACCGGGTTCTATTTTGTTGCCGTCGTTCGGGCACAGATCGACGCAGTCCGCACTTCCGTCCTTGTCGGAGTCGGTGTCGGGTTCGCCACAACCGCACTGACCCGGAGAACTTTTGTCCGGGTCGATCGGACAGCCGTCGTCACAACCGACCGCACCGTCGCCGTCCGGGTCGCCGTTACATGTCAATTCAGTGCCGAGCAACGTGCCACCGATCAATGTGCAGTCCTCGGTGGGAACACCGTCAAAGCAGACGTCTTGCGTAAAACAACAGGCACCCACAGGACGGCAGCCGTCAGGTCGCACGATCACGTCCGGCGGCGTATCCGCGCACAGATCGTTGCAGTCGAACACGCCGTCTCCGTCGCTATCCACGTCGTCCTGCGCGGCGTCGTCGCTGCACGTCAGCGTTCCGGTGTCACAGGCAAACACGCCGGTGCGGCAGTCGTCCACATCAAGCGGGCTGTCGCATGGGTTGCCGACCAGCGTATCATCCCCTACGCACCGATCACAAGGATCAATGATGCCGTCATTGTCTTCGTCTCCCTGGCATTCATCGGGAACGCCGTTGGTATCACAGTCCTGGCTCCCGTCGTCTATGTCGCAGTTGTCGGGAAGTCCATTCTTATTGCAGTCAGGCTCGTCTTCGCATCCGTCTGGAATCCCGTTGCCGTCGCAATCAAGCGTGTCGTCGAACCCCGGACAGACGTCGCACCCATCGGGCGCCCCGTCACCGTCAGCGTCAAGCCGGTCGTCGAATCCGGGACAAAGATCGCACGCATCGGGCGCTTCGTCACCGTCGGCGTCGAGGGCGTCGTCGAACCCGGGGCACCGATCGCACCCGTCCGGCACGGAATCCCCATCGGCATCGGAGAGGTCGTCGAACCCGAGGCACACGTCGCAAGCGTCAATAACCCCGTCTCCGTCGTCATCGACAACACAATCAATCCCTTCGGTCCACATGCCGAACAGACATTCCGTTTCGAAGCCGATCGAACAGATCTTTCCGCAACAGGCGCCGAGTTGAGGACAGGGGTTCGGGTCACAGGTTCCTCCCTGTGTCCAATCGCCCGAGCACGCAGCCTCCTCCACCACCTCGCACCGTCCGCTGCCCATACAGCACGTTCCCGTCGGCGCTGCGTTAAGGGTGAGCACGTTGTAGATGAACTGCGTGTCCGCCGCGTGTACCGGATCAGCCACAAACTCCACAAGCAGGCTGCAATAAACGGCGTGATAGGTGTCCGTCTTGAACAGGGTGATTACGCCGTGTTGATCGTCCGTCACCGCCATCAGCGTGGCGTTACCGAAATCGTTTTGATTCCAACTGCCGTCGTCGTTGGGTACCTGTGCCCGGTTGAATCCCATCGATTCGTAGGGGTCGGTCAGGTTGGCGAACATCGGGTGGGTATCGTCGATCAACGAAAACGAAAGATCCGACGTGATCGACCCGATGTTGTATGAAATCTCCGGCAGACCAAAGACGGGCGCAAGCGTCCGATTGTCGAACCTATCAAACCGGAATACGCGAAAGGTACCGAAGACATGGTGACCCTCGCTTGCATACTGCGCGACGGCTTCGATTTCCGCGGGGGTGTATTGCTTCAGACCACCGGCGGGGTTGCTGATCCACAGCACGTCCGCGCCGGTCGCCACGAGATCGGCGTGATCGAATGACGATACGTCGATGAGCGATCGATCGATAATGACGCGCGTGTCGCCGTACCGGTCCCAATGGTCGTTGAGTTCCGCCACCACCGGCAGACCGGGCGCCACGCCGGAGAATCCCTTCACCATGGCGACACGTACCGCGCGGGCTGGTGTCGCAGCGAGACATCCCATGACCAATCCGAACGCGGTGACCGCCACGCGCCGCCGCATCGAACGAACCTGGTGCCCTGAGCGCAACATCGGCCGAGTCACGATATGTTCCCCCCCACACGACCCAGACGCGAACAAGACTGTGACCACCCACCGGGCCGACCCCGATACCCACACAAGTGGGCCGCCGACCACCCCATGGATTCCGGCCTCAGGACCCGCTCTCCCA
>CAZWWW010000230.1:0-5407 GCA_964637715.1 uncultured Phycisphaeraceae bacterium
TAGAAAGATAGGTACTTTTGATTCCTGTAATGCCTCGAGCAAATCGTCTATTCCTTTCCATGTGTCCATGCGCGCCAGCAATAGAAATTGACAGCGGTTCTCGTCTTGACCAACTTTGTGAGCCGGTTTCGGTTCTTTCGGAAGCGGTGGCAGGGTTACCGCGTTCTCGATCACCTTCACGCGCGCGTGAGGGGCCATGTTGGTAAGAACGCCGCGCCAGTGATCAGACAGAGCTACGACGACATCCGCAGTCGACAACCCCCACGCGATCACTCGCTGCGCCGCGCGAGGCGCGCCATCGAAGAACCCGTCAAAGGCGGCGCCGTGAATGTGCAATACGACGCGCCGTCGCATCGTTTTCGCGATGAGTACGTCAGCCAGTGATCGGTAGAACGAAACCCCGCTGCATGTGTGGATGTGCAGAATCGGTGATCGATTCTTCCGCAGCGTTTGGCGCAGGCTGTTCAGGTGTCGAAGGTGGCGTATGATTTTCGCGGCGGTAGGTTCCCGGAGGGTGGGGGCGGTTGTGGCGGGCAGCAGCGCAATTCGGTATCGCTCGCGAAAATCGAGTCCGCTGATCTGCGCAACCACGCTGGCCATTCCGCCGATCGCGCCGGCGGGTGGACCGAGGTGCAGGATAGTTGGGCTCGGCGTCGCTGACATCCTTGTGGATGTCTATCGACCGGTTCGCGCGCCGTCTGGACCTATCGGAGGCACATAGCGGCCCCTCTAAGCTACAGCACGCTGTCACGCGCGTTTGCGTTTGCCGCCCGCCCTCTTAACAGGTTTGGGAACTTCCGCGGGCACCGAGGGTTCCCGGTCAGGATCGCCCTTGGATTCCGGCGCGTCGGGCAAGCGCCTCGTCACCACGGCGGTTTTGATCTCCGCGAAAACGTCGGGGTTGTCGCGTATGAACTCCTTGGCGTTTTCGCGTCCCTGCCCGAGTCGCACGTCCTTGTAGCTGAACCAGGCGCCGCTCTTTTGCACGATGTCATCCTCGATCGCCAGATCCAACAAGTCACCTTCCACACTAATGCCCGAGTCGAACATAAGGTCGATCTCAGCCTGTCTGAAGGGGGCGGCTACCTTGTTCTTGACGACCTTGGCGCGAACGCGAATGCCGGTCACCGTGTCGCCTTCCTTGATCGACGATATCCGCCGCACGTCAACCCGGACCGATGAGTAGAACTTCAGCGCCCGTCCGCCCGGTGTGGTCTCGGGATTGCCGAACATGACGCCGATCTTCATGCGAATCTGGTTGATGAAAATAACGATCGTGCGGCTTCGACCGATAGCGCCGGTGAGCTTACGCATGGCCTGGCTCATAAGCCGCGCTTGAGAACCCACCTGGGCGTCACCCATTTCACCCTCGAGCTCAGCCCGGGGGATCAACGCCGCCACCGAGTCGATGATAATCACATCGACTGATCCACTGCGTACGAGCATCTCGGTGATTTCGAGCCCCTGCTCGCCGGATTCCGGCTGACTGACGAGCAGTTTTTCAAGATCAACGCCGCACTTTTTCACCCAGGTCGGGTTCAGGGCATGCTCGGCATCGACCACGGCGGCCACCCCTCCGTCTTGTTGAGCGGCGGCGGCTACGTGCAGCGCCAGGGTCGTTTTTCCCGAGGATTCAGGACCGAAAACCTCGATGATGCGCCCACGCGGAAAACCGCGACCGCCCAGGGCGAGATCAAGCGACAGCGCCCCGGTCGAAATGGCGTCGACATCGGCGTTTATCTGGTCAAGCTGCATGATCGCGCCCTTGCCGTACGCCTTTTCGATTTGTTTGAGCGCGCGGTCGAGCGCTTCGTTTCGATTGGCCGTTGCGTTTTCGTTCATGATAACCTTCACCCTACGCACTCCCTCGCCATAAAATCCTTCCTAACCCAGCGCAACAACATGAACCGGGGTGTACCGGGCCCCGCTCGGGGACAACACCGACGACATCAAGGCAACAGAATCGACGGACTGGCTGACCGTCTCGAAGCCGGTTTTATCTACGAGCGTGCGTAGCCGACCGCCTGAGCGGTCGTTTCGAACACGCCCCAGTGTGATGTGCCCGGACCAAGGCCGCGCTTCCGCCGGAAACCCGACCACGTCGAGCGCCGCGTGGATTGATTGAACGGTCTTAACCATCACACCCGTTTCGTCGGCCACCTTGGCCCAGACAACACGAACCGGACCGCATATGGGAAAACAACCAAGCCCGCCAACGAACATTGAAAAGGGTTGCGCCTGAGCAGCACCCAAATCGAGTGCCTGCGTTATCTCGGCTACGTCTCGATCCAAAACCTCGCCCAGGAAGCTGACCGTTACATGCCATTGCTCGGGCTCGACCCAGCGGACGCCGTCACTTCTACGGACCAGGGTACGGCTGACATCGCTCAAACACGATCGAACGTCTTCGTGCAACAAAAACGCTACGAAGAGTCTCATCCCAGCCGCAACATCTCGATATATTGCTCAACGCGACAGTCCAGCTCGTCGCGCGATAAGTTCTTCAACCGATTCAACGAAAAATCCTCAACCGTAAACGACGCGGTTACCGTTCCCCGCGCCAGCCCGCCGCGCAACGTCGCTCGGTCGTAGGTGTTCTTGGAGGCCACGTACCCAAGGAACCCGCCCGCGAAACTGTCCCCCGCACCGGTCGGATCTCGAACGTCCTTCGTCGGAAAGGCGGGGACGGCGTCGGCCCCTTCGGGCGAAACGAGCAACGCCCCGTTTGCACCTTTTTTGATAATGACGAATTTCGGTCCCCAGTCGAGTATCCGTTCTCCCGCGACGATCATGTTGGATTCGCCGGTAAGCAAATGGGCCTCGCCGTCGTTGATAATCACCCCGGTCACGCACCGGAACGTCTCCAAAAGCGACTCGCGCTCCTGCTCGATCCAAAGGTTCATCGTGTCACACACGACGAACTCCGCCCCGTCCACCCCCTGGACAAGCTGCCGCTGCAACGCGGGGTGCGTATTGGCCAGAAACACAGTCTTACTATCGCGGAACAAAGGGGGAACCGTCGGGGCGTTCTCAGCCAAGACATTCAAATCGACCGCCACCGTCTCCGCTTCGTTCATATCGCCCACATAGCGACCATGCCAGCGAAACGTCTTGCTTCCTTGTCGAAACTCAAGACCGGTTAGATCCAGACCGCGGGATTCGAGCAGCGCGCGGAACTCGTCGGGGAAATCATCGCCCACCACCGCCACCAGTCTGACGGGTGAGAAAAACGACGCCGCAAACGAAAAATAAACGGCCGACCCGCCCAGCACGTCGCACACCGACCCGTGCGGCGACTCGACCGTATCAATCCCTATACTGCCCGTGACCAACAACGACATGTACGTCTCCCACAACCGCCGGGGGCCGGTTCGCGTCAACCCGATCGTCAACCCGCCTCACCTCGACCCGGCAGGATAACCGATCCCCACTTCGTTGGCAAGCACTATGTTAGAAAAATGTTAGGGTTTATGAATCGGCCCCGGACGGCGGGCGCTTAGCACTCCAGGGCCTGTCGATTTGATTGGCCTGGTTTTTGATATCGTTTTCTGTTCGAGGGGCTCCTCCACTGATTCCGGTTTGCGGTACGCACGATGGCATGGAGGCACGTGGCATGAGCGGATGGAAGCAGGCTCCCTTTCCTCGGGATCAGATACTGCGGTTCCGCGAGGCGCTGGGCGACCGAGCGTTTGCGCGAATATGTCGTCAAGGGCTTCACGATAGACGACGAGCGGCTCAAGGAGGTGCGTACGCTCGGCACGGACTACTTCGACGAGCTTCTCGAACGCATCCGCGATATTCGCGCGTCGGAAAAGCGATTCTACCAGAAGGTGCGCGACATCTACAAGCTGGCCATCGACTACGACGCGAAGGCCGAGCAGACCAAGGAGTTCTTTCAGATTGTCCAGAACAAGCTGCATTGGGCCATCACGGGTAAGACAGCGGCGGAGATCATCTCTGAGCGCGCCGACGCTGCGAAGCCCAACATGGGTCTGACGACTTGGAAGGGCGCGAAAGTGCGCAAGGCGGATGTCACGGTCGCCAAGAACTACCTTGACCAAGATGAAATCCGCAGCCTCAACCGGATTGTTACGATGTGTCTGGATTACGCCGAGTCGCAGGCGGAACGGCGTCAACCGCTCCACATGCGGGACTGGCGTGAGAAGTTGGATGCGTTTCTTCAATTCAATGAGCGCGAGATACTTCAAGACGCGGGCAACGTGTCGATGGATGTGGCCAAGACGCTAGTGCTTTGTCACAACTTAATTTTAGGGTTGGGTCCGCGCCGTTTCGGGTTCCTACACTGCTCAAAAGCAGTGGTACACCCTAATTCTTAGCTGTGACGCTGCACTAGAGCAAGTTCTATATTGATGTAGCGTCCGAATGCACGCGTTTCACGGAGATTCTTTGCAGTCGGACGCTACGAGATCACTGAGCGCGCTTTATAGCAGTTTCACGCAAGACGTAGCGGAGTAATTAACGCAGTTCTCCGTTCCCTCACGGTCGCGTCTCTGTAAAAACGCTACGCCTTGCCTGAATCCGCTCTAGCGGGACTTACGCAACAGCCACCGAACAGACTCGAACCGTTGACCTGCGGTTTTACAAAACCGAGGGAACTCACTCGCAAGGTCTTATCCTACAAGAACTTACACGCATGATGAAGGCTGGCTTGGTGCCTGGCTTGGTGTCGGTCTGCGAGGACCCCGAGTTGCGTGAGGTAGCGGCTGCATGGCGCGCGCTGCCAGCCGCTGTCAGGGCCGGCATCATGGCGCTGATCCGTACCAGCAATGCAGCCGGAGCAGATTGAAAGAGGCGGCGGTGGGTTAATGCGACCGGGTCGGTGAGAACACTTTACGAAAACACGGACTTGGCGATCGACTTGGCGAGACGGTGCTCATGTCTGATCAGCGCGGGGCACCGGTTGGCACTCGTCGCGACTCTTCTCCGGCGCCATGGGGTCCTATACGCATCCCATCAGAAGGGACGAATGGCATCACACGGCTCCGTACTGCACTCGGAGACATCGCCGCCAGATTCTCAGCCTGCGGCGCGGCGGAGTCTGGGTACGGGGGAATCGAACCTCGAACCCTGGATCTGCAAGTACTGTTGCGACAAGCACTTGCGCGCGTCGGGCAGGAGGGCTTGGCGTCCTGCTTGGCGTTGTTCTGCAGCGATCAGGATCTCGTCCACGTCGTCGAGGCGTGGCCTCGCCTTCCGGCGTCGTGCAAACGGCTCATCCTTGACGCGGTGAGCGCCCAGTGAATGATGTCAAGAGGTGCCACGAGGTGCCAGCGCGTCGCGCGACGTCGCCAAGCAGAAAGACGGGCGCATTTGGCGACCAGATCGCCCCATCGGCGGTGCGGGTGTCAATCGGTGACAGCCCTTCGTCGACCCAGCCCGCACGCAG
>CAZWWW010000231.1:0-5406 GCA_964637715.1 uncultured Phycisphaeraceae bacterium
CTTCGTCCGGGGGGGTGCTGGCGGACAGTAAGAGTGTAACGGGTCGAGACGCGTCATACAAGGCCCGGCGCACCTTTAGGAACGAGCACCCGCCACGGCCGACCGCACACGGTCCACGAAGTCATTGCATGCGTGGGAGATTGCTGTTCGCCAATCCGTTACGCCGTCCGCTTGTTCGAACGCATAGATCACGCTGCGCGAGGCGTTGACGATCGCGCCGGTGCCGTCCTCTTTGAAGCACTCGGCCACTTCGTCGGCGGTTCGACCCTGGGCGCCGAAGCCGGGAACGAGGAACAGGCAGTGAGGCATGAGCGCCCGGATGCGCCGTGTGGACGATACATCGCGAGGCGACACCACCGCACCGACGCAGCTATACCTCGACGCGCCGATAAGCGTCGGTGCGCTCGCCCACTGCTCAACCATGGCCGCCACCCGATCTGTGAGAAGTTCACCCTCTCCAACCGGTAGGCCCTGAATCGAAGCCGCGGATTCATTGCTCGTTTGCACCAACACGAAAACGCCCCGATCAAGTTCGCGCGCGCGATCGATGAACGGCTGAACACCGTCGATCCCGAAGTAGGGGTTCACCGTGACGGCGTCGGGCAACACGGGAACACTATCTGCAATGGGTTGCATGCTGCCGAGTTGAGCGTCGGCATATTGTGCCGTGGTGTGCCCGATGTCGGCGCGTTTGACATCGCCGATGACGAGCAACCCGGCGTCACGGGCGTAGGCTACAAGCGCGTGGTAGGCGTTTATGCCTTCAGCATACAAGGGCTCAAAAAAGGCGATGTTGATCTTGATCGCCGGCACGAGCGGGGCGACGGCGTCAATGACACCGTGCCCGAACGCCACGACAGCCCCCGCCAATTCCTCGAAACCCGGACGCCTATCGTGTTGACTGTCTTGAATTCGATCGAGCCCGGGCAACACGTCTCTTGGCAGCCGGCTTACAAGGGGATCGAACCCGACGCACACCGGTGCGTTCTTTGCGCGGATGGCAGCCACAAGTCGGTCGGCGAACGGTTCGGGCACGTTTGGTTCTCCTGGGCGATGAGTCGCGGAATCGGACGGTTTCCACCAAGGCGGGTAAACGGCGTCCTATTGACGCACCACACCCGACCCGATGACAATCTATGCTGATGTGCGCAGCCCGCAATGACCCGCCGCCGAGAAAACGCGGCAAAAAAGTTCGCGTCCCGTTTCGTCGCAACCGATCCGCGCCGAAACGCATCAACGATTGGACCCGGCAGGCGCGCGACGCCGAAGGCTATGAAATCGACTCGGACCGCGGCGAGCAGATCGCATCCAAGGGCAGCCTGTCGCGCAGTCGCACCATCATCGTTCACGAAGGGGCCGTCCCGGGCGACCAACGAAGCGGCATCGTCGTGGCCATGCGCGGATTGTACGACGACGTGGACGACGGCGAAACCGTGTGGTCCTGCACGATCCGCCGCATTCTACGCACACGGCTCATCAAAGAACGATATGCGGTTACCGTTGGGGACCGCGTTCGTTTTCTTGTTGCCAAGAGTACCTCCGGCACGCCGCAGGAAGGGGTTATCGAATCGGTTGATCCGCGCCGCGGCGTGTTGACACGACGCGCCGGGCGACGGATTCACACCATCGTCGCCAACGTCGACCAGGTGGTGATCGTCTCGTCCGCGCGCGAACCGACACCCAAACCGCAACTGATCGACCGCTACATCGTAGCCGCCCATCACGGGGGCATTACGCCGGTCGTGTGCATGAACAAGATCGACCTCGCCAAGGACGACGCGGCGGCGGTGCTTCTGGATCGATACCGCCGCCTCGGCTACGCGGTGATCGCCACGAGCACGATAACCGGTGCGGGCCTTGACGCGCTTCGCGCCGTGTTGACAAACAAGGAAAGCGTCGTGGCGGGTCAGAGCGGGGTGGGCAAGAGTTCGCTGCTCAACGCGGTACAGCCGGGGCTAACGCTCCGCGTGGGCGAAGTGCAGGAGCAATCCGAAAAAGGTCGCCACACCACGACCACGGCGGAGCTGATTCGCCTTGATGGGGGCGGGTACGTCGTTGATACGCCGGGCATTCGGGCGTTCGATTTGTCGCTCGTTCCCAACAACGAGCTTGAACTGCATTTCGTGGAATTCGCCGAGCGCGTCGCGGGCTGCAAGTTTCCCGATTGCACGCACACCCACGAAACCGAATGTGCGATCAAACGCGCGGTCGAACACGGCGAGATCGACATCGAGCGCTATGAAAGCTATCTTCACTTGCTGCACGACCCCGGCACGGCGTTCGGATCGTAGTGATCCGTGCTGAGACCCAATCGAACGCGACCCCACGGCGGTCTATTAGGAGGGTTTAACACTACGTCTACCCGACCGCCATTGGTCTTCTCCTTGGACAGGGCGGTTTCAGGCGGACGTGATCACCGCCGCCACAACGCGCATTGCGCTAATGCCCGCTTTCAGCCCACGCCTGCCAAAATGTCGCCGCCGTACCGCTCAGCGCCCAAAGCAGGGCCACCGCGATCATCAAAACCCCAAACACCATAGGGTGACCCGCGGGCGAACCGACGGGAACGACAAGGTCGCCTACACCGCCCATCGCGGCAGCCGGCGCTTGCTTGTCACCGGGTACGGAGGGCTCGTTCGTTGATTCACCGGCGGACCCGCTACCGATCACCAGTCGGTCCGACACCACCGGTCTGGTCGTGAACCGCACGGGTTTCGTTGCGACCGTTCGAACGATTCGTGCGTTCGGTTCCACTTCGCAACCCGGTCCTAACAGGACCGGCCCTACAATGACTGCACGGGCACCGATGCGGCAACCCTTTTCGACGAGCACCGGCCCCACAAAACGTGCACTGGGCGCTACGGTGGCGTCAACGTGCCGCCATACGTTCGGCGCGATGCGCACATAGTCGTTGTGCCCGTGGGCCAAGTCCCGTTTAAGGGCGCTGCTGAGCACCGTAAGGTACGCGTCCCAGGTGCACACCTCGCGCGTATCGCCACGAAGCGTCACGACGCCGACGCGCTCGCCCGCCCGCTGCAGCGCCGGGACCAGGTGCGTCACGATGTCCTGTGTGCCGCTGTCGGCCACGTAATCGGCCACGTGAGGTTCACAACAATAGATGCTTACGGGTTCAATGTGGGTGAGGGTTTTGCCGCGAAGGGTTATGGGTTTCGACACACAATAAACAGTCAGCGCGTTGCGCGATGCGCGATGCTGCCTGATCATCCAGGACACATCATCGTCGAGCCATACCGCTCCATCAATAACAAGAATCGGTCCACCCGACAGCGCCCCGGCTTGGTCTTTCAAACGTCCCGCGCTGCCTCGTGCCTGATTGTCCACGCGGCGCAGCGTCGTTAGCGCCTTGCATTCGGCGATCTGGTTTTTGATCGTCGTAGCATCCGCCGGACCGGCCCACGTGATGGTCGGGTCCAGCGCATCACCGAGTTGCTCGATCAACCGGTGAATCAACGTTCCCCCGGCCGTCGGCAACATCCACGGTTCAACGCCCTGCGCCCAGGTGTCGGACGAACCGTTCGAACGAATGATGACGTCGACACATCGAGTCCGCGCGACAACCGCGCTCACCGACCGCAACCCGTCGCGCGAAGTAATCGTGCTGTTCAAGAGTTGTCCCCCCATGAAAACCGGCAAAGACGGAATGAGCGACCTTGCGCCCGTCGACCCTGCACCCCACTGAATCGTAGGAACGCGCCGCACCGAGTCAACATCACGTCGAACAAACGCAACGACCGATCAACACCGTCCGCGAAGGATCGGGCGCAGGATACCGCCCGCCTGTTCGCACGATAACGGTTCGCGGGTTTTCGGACTGCGCTCGAGAAAACGCTATGGCACCAATCCTGTCCGCTTCTCGTTTCTGTCCATGATCGGACACGAAAAAGCAACGCCCACCAAGACGAAGGTTGTCTAATCAACTTTCTATCTGGGCATCACCGCGCCGAATCGTTTTACCGGATGATACGGTGATGCAACCGCGCAACCGCTGCACAAAAACAAAGCTTGTTTTAACCGGCAACGATCGGACCAACCCATACGCTTTCCCTGGATCGTTGGGCTGAATGTTATGTTGTAGGAGAGACTTCGGTCGGCGCGCCGCGCGGCCTCGTTCGGGGAGCGTACACACATGCGGTTCATCAGTCGGCTCGGCAATTTGGCGATCAGTGTGATCCGGCAACGTGCCCGGTTGGCCAATCCGGGTAGTGATCCGCCTACCGGATCCGGTGTCGTCCTTGTCTACACCGGTATCCCAAACGAACAGGCCGCGCGTTTTCAGACTCAAATGGAATGGTTGGCGGAACGAACCATCGTTCAATCGCTCGCCGATCTTGTCCAATCGGATAGCGCCATGTCGGAGCGACCGCGCGTGGCGATTACGTTTGACGGCGCGTTTGATAGCGTCCATCGCAACGCGATCCCGATCCTTGAAACGCTCGGACTGCCCGCGACCGTCTTTCCCGTATCGGATTATCTCGGGCGCTCGCCGGGATGGGATGGGCCGAGGTCCGCGCCGCATGCGCACGAAATCGTCATGACGGTCGGTCAACTGGCGTCGCTACACCGCGAGTTATTCGAGGTCGGCTCGCTGACCGCCGGCCATCCCCATCTGGACCGGCTGCCGCCGGAACGGATCCGTGCCGAGCTGCTCAACAGTAAGAACGATCTGGAAGCCGCCCTCGCCCGTCCCATCAACGCCTTGAGTGTCCCGTTCGGCGCGTGGAATCCACTCATCGTCTCCACGGCACGGGAAACCGGTTACGACGTCGTCGTGACCCGTGACGCGCACCTTCTCGTCTCAGGGGTACAACCTCTGGTGGTCGGTCGCTGCACCACATCGCCCGACGATTGGCCTGGTGAGTTCGAACGGAAGGTACGCGGGCGGTACGGCTGGCGTACGCGCCGAAAGGTCGATGACCGCACCTGCGGTCTGGAGGATCAAGCGACTGTCCGCGAACCGGAACGCATCGCCGAATCGACAGTCGCCTGACGACCTCTCAACGAAGTTCAAGCATGAACCAGCCCACCCCCCGGAAAGGATCGGCGGCGAAAAGACCAGCCCGAGCGTTTCCCGTATCGGCTTTCGGAACCGCGTGTGCCATCCAGCCCGATTCTCCCGGTGCGGACGCCGGTGCGGATGTGCAGAAACCGCCGGATGAAAACGATGGACGCGCTAAGTAAGCCGCCCCAGCAATGTCTTTAGAAACCCTTTGAGCAAGGGCGGCGGTACGTTTTCATAGACGGGCGGTATCTCGTCGATCATCAGCCCCTGAATGTGGTCTTTGGCCCGCTGACCGGTGCGCGACAGGGCGCCCACAGCCTGCTCCGCATCCTCAAGCCTCGAGTCACGCATCGCCAGCACGAACCGCTCGACCTGTTCGCCGATGT
>CAZWWW010000232.1:0-5395 GCA_964637715.1 uncultured Phycisphaeraceae bacterium
GATGATACGCGGCGAAACGGTCGGCGCAGCGCGGCGCGGGCTGAAGGCTTTCGAAGGCAATATGACGCATGGCTCGTGGAGGTAAGCCGGGCGGCGGGTTGTCGTACCGGCGACGATCACCGTTATCTTCTGGCCGCAGCTTTTCAACAAGAAGGTGCACTGGTGGCGCAGGTCGCTTCGATGTGGGATGATCCCCAATGGCGACGGTACGGCGACGATCGAGCCACGGTTCAGGCGGTCGAGCGATTGCTCGCCTGCGATCTCGATCGGCTACGCACGCAGATTCTTGCACCGCTTTCGCCCGACGAAGCCCGGGGCATCAAGCTGGCGAATCGTCAATGCGAACTGAGCGTGCATATCGCTCGGTTACGCACTCACTTCCAGCTCGACCGTGCGATCGAGGTGCTGCGTGGTGTGGTCGAGGCGGCGCGTTCCGGTGAAACCTTGCGGGACGCGTTTGACGAAGATACGCAGGGGGCGCTGGCGGGATCGGTCGCGGGGCGCATGCGTAGTGCACGGTCGCTGGCGGATGATCTTCTCGAACAACGGGTCGAGGAGTGGCCGCTGCTGCGTTTGGTGCACTGGCCGCTGGGATGGCTGGCCCGCACGCTCGGAGGACGCCTCGGACGCTCACACACCGACCCGGCTACGCCCGGAACCGAAACCATCGCCTGTGAGATCGACACCTTGCGACCGCGCATCGAACTGCTTCACGCACGCTTGCTCGCCGAGACCGCTTCCGTTGCCAAGCAACTCGATCTTGAGCACGCCCTGCCTTCGGTGGACCGGGTTGTGTCTGATGCCGCTCGTGCGTGGGCTGCGCTACCGGGTCGATATGAGGCGCAGGTCATCGACGGCATCCGCGCGCGCGACCGCCGCCCGTCGTGGTTCGGTCGACTGGCGCTCTGGGGCGTGTTGCTCTGGTTCCCGCTCGTTCAACCGGTCGCAGCCGGTCTGCTGGAGATCTTTGCGGAAACCGGGTCGGTGCGATTGGCCCACGGTGCATACCGAATTGTTTCGGCCTTGAGCGCCGCTCACCTGCTGGCCGGGTTCGCGGTGGTCGCCGGTATCTATGTGGCGATTCTTGCCGCCATGTACGCCCGCGCCCTGCGTGCGGTGCGAGCGGCGATGGACGAAGACTTAGCCGGCGGCGGATTACACCGCCCCATTGAACAAACGCTGATCGATCACGTATTGAACCCCCTGGTTGCACCGCTTGTCGCCTGCCTTGACCGCCTGTGCGGGCTCGATGAACGCCTGTCGCGCCTCGCAGGGGGTAACGCAGCGAACGACTGATTCGTTCCGGGAGGTCGCCGCGATGGATCGGCGGCGTATCGCCGCGCTGCGTTTCCTGATACGGCAATATCCGTTATCGTGTATCGCCGTATCGAGTCAATCTGCCGGTTGAAAGGGTGATTCGACCGCTACACAACAATAGAGCTTGCTCTGGACTCATCCCGTTGGTTATTCTGCCCCTGGAGATTAGTGATGTACGGAACGATCAAAGAGCACCTGCAACGCGAGCTCGCCTCCATTCGCGCGGCGGGACTGTACAAAGAGGAACGGGAGATCGTGTCGCCGCAGGCGGCTGACATCAGGGTCGTGTACGGCGAGTCCGCGCAGCCCGCTTCGGTCATTAACTTTTGCGCCAACAATTACCTCGGTTTATCATCCCACCCGAAGGTTATCGAAGCCGCGCATCGCGCGCTGGATACGCACGGCTACGGCATGAGCAGCGTGCGGTTTATTTGTGGCACGCAGGACATCCACCGTCAACTGGAGCGTGCCATCAGCCGGTTTCTCGGCACGGATGACACCATCCTGTACGCCGCCTGCTTCGACGCCAATGGGGGTTTGTTCGAACCGCTGCTCGGCAAGGAGGATGCGCTGTTGACCGATGCGCTGAACCATGCGTCGATCATTGACGGCGTTCGTCTGTGCAAAGCATCGCGGTACATCTACGCCCACAACGACATGAGCGACCTCGCGGCGAAGCTCGAAGCGGCCAGCGACGCGCGGTTCCGCATGATTATCACCGACGGCGCGTTCAGCATGGACGGCGACATCGCCAAGATCGATGAGATCTGCGCGCTCGCCGAGACGCACGACGCGCTGGTAGCCGTCGACGACAGCCATTGCACCGGATTTGTGGGCGAGACCGGGCGCGGATCAGCCGAACACTGCGCGGTGATGGACAAAGTGGATGTCATTACGTCGACGCTCGGCAAGGCGCTCGGCGGGGCGTCAGGTGGATTCACCTCGGGTCGCCAGGAAATCATCGACCTGCTCCGCCAGCGATCGCGCCCTTATCTGTTCAGCAACACGCTCGCTCCGGTCGTCACCGCGGCGTCATTGGCGGTGCTGGAGTTGCTAAGTGAGACGACGGCACTGCGCGACAAACTCGAAGCGAACACCATGCGATTCCGCGCGGGCATGACCGAAGCGGGCTTCGACATTCGACCCGGCACGCACCCGATCGTGCCGATCATGCTCTACAACGCCAAGCTCAGTCAGGATATCGCCCGCGACCTCTACGCTGAAGGCATTTACGTGATCGGTTTCTATTACCCCGTCGTGCCCAAAGGAGAGGCCCGCATCCGCGTCCAACTCTCCGCCGCCCACGAGCCGCACCACATCGACAAGGCCATCGAAGCGTTCACGAAGGTAGGCAAAAAGTATGATATACTCGGGAAATCGAAGGAGCAGATTATCGAAGCGTTTGGTGCATAGTCCTATTTATAGCGGTACCAAGTGATGGCACCTAAGAAACTCACCTTCGATGCCTGGATGTGTTTTTACGGAGCGGTTCCTCCGGGAATTGTATTCCCGATGGATGTAGGCAGTTTGTCTGTTGCTGTCGACGAAAGTGTACAACAGTTCCCGGAGTATGGCCCCGAAGTGACAGCTATTACAAACGTTGCATTAATAGCGCTGTTAGCATATTATGAAGCGTTTTGCCGAGGGTTATTTGCAGGAGTTGTTAACGTCCTCCCAGAAATTCTTGAGCGGCTTCTCGAATGCCGTCCCGATGCTTCAATATCTATTGCCAGCATCAATGATGTTGGGCTCGACATAACCCATTCTTTAGGATTCTTGCTTGCTGAACAGGAAGACTTCGGAAGTGCAAAAAAAATCCGGGCTCGTTTTTTTGAGCTTTTCAAAGAGGATATTCTGGACAAAAGGGACATCAAGCAGCTCGACAAGCTCAAGGCTGATCGAAATCTTATTGTTCATCATGGAGGTATTATTACAGCTAGATACCATCGCCAACAAACAAAAGGGAGGGAGTTTTACGACCGTAGGTTCCTTGATTCGTTAATCGTCACCAAAAAAGACTTCGTGAAACACAAAAACTTTCTAGTGAGCCTTTCGGAAAGAATGGTACAAAAAGCTCACAAATCAACGATGGAGTTTGCGAATGCAAGACGTATTCGGCTGTCCAAACAACGCCGAAAAGCAATTGAGTTGATTGGATCGTATGACGCGCAGTAGCCTACGTGTATTGCAAGGACTAACGCCTTAGTTAATCCTGCAAGGTGGATCACTGCAACTGGAGTGTGTTCCATGGCCAAGAGTCCCGAAGAAATGGCGGCGGCGATGATCGCCAACCTCAAAGAGAAAACCGGTAAGACGCTGCCGCAGTGGTTGAAGATCACCAAAGCCGCCAAGCTCGCCAAACATGGGGAGATCGTAAAGTGGCTCAAAGGCGAGCACGGGTTGACGCATGGTTACGCCAATATGATTGCGTTGAAGACGCTTCGCTCGGATTCGGGATCGGTCGCGGATAAGGACGGTCTCGTGAACGAGCAATACGCGGGTGGCAAAGCGTCGCTGCGACCGATCTATGATGCGGTCATAAGGGCCGTGTCGAAGTTCGGCAAGGACATTGAGATCGCGCCGAAAAAGGCATACGTCAGTCTCCGGCGCAACAAGCAATTCGCCATTGTACAACCCTCCACCAAGACACGTGTGGACGTGGGAATCAATCTGAAAGGCGTACCACCGACGGCACGTTTGGAGAAGTCCGGCAGTTTCAACGCCATGTTAACCCACCGCGTTCGCATCGAGAACCCTAAACAGGTAGACAAGGAACTGATCGGCTGGCTTAAGGAGGCGTATGCGGCGTCGTAGAGGCTTGTCCGCGCCGAGGAAGATGAGTCGGCCACGGGCTGTGTCGAACGCGAATAGGGCGAGCCTGCGACGCGTGACGTCACAAGGTCTAGGGCGGTTCGGTGTACGATGGAAACTACAGATCCGGCATGAACAAAGGGCCACACATGAAACTCACTTTTCTCGGTGCGAACAAGCAGGTCACCGGATCGCGCTATCTTCTCGAGGCGGGCGGTTTACGTGTCATGATCGATTGCGGCCTGTTTCAAGAGCGGGCGTTCGCCGGACGGAACTGGAAGCCTTCGCCGGTTCCGCCACAGGAGATTGACTTTCTCTTGTTGACCCACGCCCACCTGGACCATTGCGGTCTGATCCCCCGGCTTGTCGCCGAGGGGTTTGAGGGACCGATCGTGGCGACGGGCGCGACCCGCGATTTGGCTGACATCATCCTGAACGACGCCGCCGGCATTCAGGAAGAGGATGCGGCTTACAAGCGCAAGCGTCACGAGCGCGAAGGGCGCAAGGGACCGTTCCCGATCGAACCGCTGTATACGAGCAAGGACGTTCAACAGACCCTACCCCTGTTTCGCAGCGCGCGATACCGCACTCCCGTCACGCTAAATGACCGCGTGTCGGTAACGTTTCACGATGCGGGCCATATCCTCGGTTCGTCGCTTCTTGAGATGGCCATACAGGAACCCGGCGGCGTGCGACGAATCGTTTTTTCAGGCGATCTGGGACAAGAGAAGAAACCGATCATCCACGACCCGACGGTGCTCACCGACGCGGATTGGGTGGTCATGGAATCGACCTACGGCGACCGCGATCACCCGAACACCCAAGGCATCGAAGACCAGTTGGCCGAGGTGCTGACCGAGGCGATCGAACGCGGCGGCAACATCCTTATCCCCACCTTCGCCGTCGAACGCGCTCAGGAGCTACTGTTTTACCTTGGTCGTCTCATGCATCAAAAGCGCCTTCCGCGCTTGCTTGTCTTTTTGGACAGCCCCATGGCTGTCGACGTAACCGACGTGTTTCGCGGGCACAAGGAACTGATGGACGCCGAGATGCAGGAACGCCTGTCGTCGGGTCGACCCATGTTTCAATTCCCCGGTTTGCAACTCGGCCGCACGCGCAACGACTCGAATGCGATCAACCGGATTCGCGGTTCCTGTATCATCATGGCGGGCCCGGGCATTTGTACCCCCGTGCGCATCATACATCACCTGGTCAACATCAGCCCCTAATGGGAACCGCAGGACGTGGTAGCCGTCCACCATCCCCC
>CAZWWW010000233.1:0-5382 GCA_964637715.1 uncultured Phycisphaeraceae bacterium
TATTGTTTTCCGCACCGAATTGACGCCAACAGATATAGACGCGACCGTCGAACGGGCCACCCGAGTTGTCCACAGCCATGGCGGGTTTGTCCTGCAAACCGGGCTGACCGGGGGTGGCGTCCATCACACCGGGCCAATCCGGTGCGACGCCGGGCGACGCGCCGGTGTAGACGACAACCCGAGTGTTGAAGATGGTTAAATCCGGCGCGGCCACCGTAAGATAATAAAAATTACCGGTCGCTCGATGGACGCGTATCCACGGGTCGCCAAGATTGAACTCGGTAAAACCGGCAACGGGCAGCAGCGCGCCGCGATCGACCCACGTTTGCCCGCCGTCCATTGATACGCCGTATCCGTTGAACGAGGCGTCAATCAGGTGCGACGAGTCGTTCCATCCGGCGACGATCATATTTCCGAGCTTGGCCATCGACGGCTCGCTCTGCGTCGTCGCGGGTGCGGTTGCGGCAACGTCGGGCGTGGCGTTGACCTGAATGTTCGAATCGACGGCACCGTAAAGCGGCGCGGGCAGGGTAGGCGTCTCGGTGCTTGCCGCGGCTTCGGGCGGCGTCCCGCAAAGACGCGAAATAGCCAGCAGTCCCGATTGGGAAACAAGTGCACCCTGATCAGAGGTCGGAAGTGCGCACAGATCGGAATCCTGAGCCCGCAGCACGCTTAGGCTGGTCGCCTGAAACGCCACCAGCCCCATAATGATACGGACACATGTTGTTTTGGTGGACATGCTCCCCCCTCGGATTAGACCACGACGGTAGTTCGTTCACAACGCCGGGAGAACGGTTCCGCGTCAAACACGACGCACAATCCCCCTATCTTGGTGAGTGTACCTCAAAAAGGGCGATAAGTCACGTCTTTACAGGACGCCCGATGAAGCGTGTGGACGCAGGGTTCAAACGATATGAGGCGGGAAGGAAAGCACGACAATTATAGGACGTAGGGGTTCCGGCGGAGTCTTTTCCAGAGCACGTCGCGCATGGTGACGTCTGCCAACAACGGCGTGGGACCATGCATCGACAACAGCGCGAAACATGACACGGCGTGGCACCGCACCTTTGAAGAAGCGAAGCCACGCCGTGTGTTTCAGTGTACCTGTTTCCCGGCGAATCCGATCGTGATCCCAGAGATGATCTGACCGCCCTCGCGTTGTGTGCTCTAGCTCTTCTTGACCGGAATGCGTTTGGGTTTCGCATCCGGCAGCTTGGGCATCTGAATCGTAATGACCCCGTTGTGGGCGGTGGCGCTTACGTGGTCCGCGTCGACACCGGCCGGCAGCGGGATCGTGCGCTGGAAGCTGCCGAAGCGGCGCTCCACATAATGATAGTTCCGCTTGCAATCCTCCTGCTCCTGCCTCTTTTCGCCGCGGATCGTAAGCATTTGTCCCGCCACGTTGACGTCGAGATCTTCAGGGGCGACGCCCGGGGCTTCCAGTTTGATCGTCACGTCGTCGTCCGTCTCGGACACGTCGATGCGCAGCGGGTCCGACCAGCGGAACAGATCCGTCGCCTGCGGTCCGAACACCCATCGATCGCTCAGGAACCTGTCAAACAGTGATTCCATTTCGTCCCGAAGCAGCGATACGGACCGCTCTACCGTACCGGTTGGAGACGCCGAAACTTCCTTGCTCTTCCAGGGAATCAATGACATAGTCGCATCCTCCTTTTTCGTGGCCTAACTCTCTTTGTGTGTGTGTTCGATACAACGCGCCGAGGCTACGCGGTACGCACCGTAATCTTCCTCGACTTAACAGCCTCTTTCTTGGGCAGATGCAGCGTCAACACGCCGTGCTTGAACGCCGCGTGAATCTTGTCGGCTTCGATACCCTCACCGATCTCGAACGTGCGGTGAAAATCACCGATGCCGTACTCACGCAGCAGGAAATTGCCGCACTCCTCGTCCTGTCGCGACTGCACGGTGGCGTGAAGCGTCAGCATGCCGCGTTCGAAGTTGATGTCGATGTTGTCGCTGGTCGCACCCGGCAAATCAGCCTGAACGATCCATTCATCCGCCTGCTCGATGATGTCGCAAACGGGTACGAAGATGGACGAGCGCCGCGCCGCGGTCGGCTCCGCCCGTTCCCGGGTCTCCTCCGGGCATGTCATGGTTGTGGTCATGGTGAAACACTCCTTTCTGTGCGTCGGTGACGCCGTGTGCTCGTCGCCGCCGACATGGCAATCTCAATCATGCGCTTACGCACTGGTGACCGTAATCTTCTTCGCCTTGGACGATTCCGCCTTGGGCAGCGTGACCGTCAACACGCCGTCTGTTAATACCGCCTCCACCTTGTCCGGGTTCACGTCCGTCGGCAGTGTTACCGAACGACCGAACGCACCGGTAGCCCGTTCGCGCCGATGGAAGGTCATATCCGCGGTATCGCCGAAGTCGCGTTTGCCTTTGATGGACAATTCGTTCCCGACGACCTGAAGCTCAATGTCCTTCATGTCGACGCCCGGAATCTCGGCTTCCAAAAAATAGGACTCGCCATCCTCCCAGACGTTCACCGGGGGGTAGGTTCCCACCGCAAACGACGACCCGTTACCCTGGCGCGTGAGCGAGCCCACCAAGCGGTCCATCTCGCGCCGTACGTCCTCGAACGTCGTGGTCGGAAACATTCTGTTCAGCATCATCATCTCCGTTACCTCCTTCCAGTTGTTTCCTCGAAACCCTTTGGTATGTGCCTTATCATGTCACGGGTCGAACCTACGAACCCCGTTTCGATCCACCCTACGACCGTGCAAACCTCGTGCCAGCATTCCGGACATCCCAACAGGCTTGTAAGTGATTGTTTTGCAGTTGGTTACCGAGATACGCCGATCCGATCGGCGCGGCAATCGGTCATTCTGGCGGAGGTGGTTGTGGCAGTGACAGTCGCCGCGCCTGCGGGTGCGAAACAGCCGTGTTACAACGGCTTGCGCGGTGGGGTGGTTACGTCCTGTCGATAAACGTGGCCACCAGCGGCGCGATACGTTCGTGGGCATCTTCCAGAACGTAATGCCCGGCGTCCGGGAAACGGTGGACCTCGGCGCCGGGGAAGCGGGCGACCCAGTCGTTCAGAAAACGCTCGGTGAAGCAGAAGTCCTTCAAGCCCCAGCCGATCAGCATGGGGTGATCTTCGAAAAGGGGCAGTTTGGCTTCGATCTCCTGAACAACCGAATAGCTGGGCACGCGCGGTGACACGGGTATGTCACGGACGAATCGTTGGATGGCCACGCGGTCGGCGTAGCTGCCGTAGGGAAGAAGATAGCCGCGGCGCACGTCGGGCGTCATACGCTCGTGCCGCGCGCAACCCACGCGGACGGCCGCGCGGGCAAAACCATTCAGCCCCCTAACGAGGAACTCACCCACGCCCCACCAGCGGCACACGCGAATCCGAAACGCCATCGGTCCACCAAGAAACGCGGCTGTGTTGAACACGACGAGCCGGTGCACAAGCGACGGATGGCGCGTCGCCCAGCCGAACCCGACGGCTCCGCCCCAGTCATGCACGACCAGGGTGACGTCCGAAAGACCCAGGTGTTCGATCAGGCGCTCGAGGTTCCTGATGTGCGTTTCGAGCGTGTAGGGGTACGACTGAGGCTTGTCCGACAGACCGCAACCCATGTGATCCGCGGCGATGACGCGGTGTCGATCGCGCAGCACGGAAATCAACGAGCGGTAATAAAACGACCAGGTCGGGTTTCCGTGCACCATAATGACCGCGGATCCGCTGCCCTCATCCACGTAGTGCATCCGGTGACCGTCGAGATTCAGGTAGTGGGCGCGAAACGGATACAGGTGGCGGATCGAGGCCAATCGCGCTTCGCCATCCACCGCGGGCGGGCCGTCCGGCGGGCATACGACCGGCTTTCGTTGTGCAGGTTCGGATTGGATAACAGGTTCCGGCATGGATCAGGTTGTGCACGATTCGTTGTCGGTAGACGGCAGGTCGGCGAACGAGCGCGTTTCATGCGCCGGGTCGCCTTGGGGCTCGTTTTCACTTGGCATTTTGGCACCAGTCCCCCGGGCCTGCGCACGCTCCCTCTTCGGGCAAAGTATGATTCCGAAATAACCCAATCCCATCAGCACCACCCCGACGGGAAATGCGATAGCGCCCGCGGATGACAATCGGTCCAAGACTCGATTGGCGTCTACACCCGCATCAGCCGGGGCACGAAGAAACGGGATCAACCAGTTGAACGCGAGCAGGAGCACGACAACGCTCGCGCCGACGGCGAACCCGACCATGGATAGGCGTCTCATAAACATGATTTATCGTTCGCCGGCGTTTCAGCACGTGTCGCGATCTCGCTTGCGCGCGTACCCGCGCGCCGAAGCGTTTCGATCGGTAACTACCGCCGTTTCCAAAAAAGTCATTCGAGTTTCTGGGTGGCACGGGCAAACAGCAGCTTGCCCGTGTCGTTCCGGGGGCCGTCACGGGCAAACAAGTTTGCCCATGCCACCCGCGTCCAAATAGGTCGCATTACCTTTTTGGAAACGGCTCTACCAGGTTACCCCGAGCATGATACTACTCAACCCGCTCCCGATACCGAGCATGGCGATCTTGCTGTCGACCGGCGGCGGATCGCGCTCAACGCCCATGGCCATGGTCAACGGGAGTGAGACGGAACCGACGTTGCCCAGCGTGGAAAACGTTGAAAAATCCTTGGCCGCGTCAAGACCAATGGCCTCAAGAAACCGATCGCGGTGGGTCGCGCCTACCTGGTGACAGAACGCCCGATCGATCAGTTCGCGCGACCAGCCCAGCGCCTCGGAAAAGTCATTCCAGGTTTCCGCGGCCAGCGCGCACCCGCGGTCAAGCAGCGATTCGGCGTCGGTCTGCATACTCATTGCGGCGTTCGTGCCGAAGCCCGTGTCTTCGCTGCCACGACACAGATGGTTGTGCTCGGTTGCTGTGCGTACGACCCCGCCGAGAAAACGATGCCCCGCCGTAGCCACCGACTCATGGGCCATGAGCAGCGCGACGGCGCCCGACCCGATCGTCAGCGAGGCAAACGCCCGCTTGAAATCGGTTCGCGTGAGATGCCCGGCCGCCAGAAGCTGATCGATCGTCGAGCGCACGAGTTGGCGACTGCTCTCACCCGCAACGATCAAACCCCGCTTGACCTGGCCCAGCTCGATCATGTTGCCCAGCGAAATCATCCCGTTAAGGAACCCGAGACAGGCGTTCGAAATGTCGTACATGATGGACTGCGCGGGGAGTTTTAAGTTGTCATGCACGACCGAAGCGGTGGCGGGTTCCAGGCAATCTCGCGAGACGGATGTGTGCAGCAAGCACTCAATATCCTCGGGTGACACGCGGGCGGCATCGATAGCCCGTTGCCCTGCCTGCGTGCTGGCGTCGGTTTGGAGGGTTCCGTCCTTCCAGAAACG
>CAZWWW010000234.1:0-5380 GCA_964637715.1 uncultured Phycisphaeraceae bacterium
CCGAACCCCCAAGTACCCGTCCGCCCTGACCACTTCGACATCCATAAACAGTTCAAGAAGTACCGGGTCCGCCGCCCTCATCGCTTCGTACAACGCTAAGCGCCCCGCCTTTTCAAAGGCCAACACCCAGCTCTCGACCTCACTTTCCTCCCCCCCCAGGATCGTCGCTTTCCAGTCGATCACGGGATAACCGCCGAGCACGCCGCTCTGCGCCGCGTCCCGAAGCCCGACTTCCGCCGCGTGGACGTACTCGGGGCGAATCGTTTCCGGCGCCACCCTGTTTACGATTTCGTAATGGGCGCGACCCGCCACGCGGGCACGCGGCTCTAGGCGGACGCGCACAGCGGCAAAGTGCCCACGACCACCGAACTGGCGAACGAACCGTCCCTCGCCTTCAGCGTATCCGCGCACGGTTTCCCGATAAGAAACCCTCGGTCGACCTACGACAACCTCAACGTTGTTGTCCGACTTGAGGCGTTGGACCGCGATTTCCAGATGCAACTCGCCCATCCCGGACAGCAAGGTCTGGCCCGTTTCGGGTTCGGTTCGTATGGCCAGCGTCGGATCCTGCCGCGAGAGCCCGTTCAACGCGTCAACAAGTTTGTCGCGATCTTTCGAAGAACGCGCTTCGATCGACACGCTGATCACGGTATCGGGAAACTCGATCGATTCCAGAATGACGGGATGCCGCGCATCGCACAACGTGTGCCCGGTCAACGTATGCTTGGGACCGACAAGGGCCACAATGTCACCCGCCTGCGCGACGTCAAGTTGGTCGCGCCGCTTGGCGAACATGCGGTAGATGCGCGTGACGTTTTCCTTTTCGCCCGTGGCGGGATTAAACAGGCGCGAGTTCGGCTTGAGCACACCGCTGTAGACTCGCGTATAGCAAAGATCAACCGGTTTCTCCGCGACGACCTTGAACACCAGCGCAGCCGCGGGCTTGTCGGTCCGACAGGGCAGTTCAATCGGCGTCTCACCGTCGAGCTTGTGCGCTGTAACGGGCGGAACATCGAGCGGGCTAGGCAGGAAGTCGCAGACCGCATCGAGCAACCGTTGCACACCCGCATACCGAAGCGAACTCCCGCAATGAACGGGGAATATGGTCCGAGATAGCGTACCCTGACGCACCGCTCGGCACATTTCATCTCGCGTAAACGGTTCATCCGCGAGGTATTTTTCCATCAGCGCATCGGACGACTCGGCCACGTATTCCACGAGCGCGTAGCGTGCGGACGCCGCCGCGTCGGCCAGATCAGGCGGGATGCCGCTTTCTTCAAACGTGGACCCGAGCGCCTCAGACTTGTAGTAAACCGCCTTCATGTCGAGCAGATCGATAAGCCCGGCAAAATCCGACCCCGATCCGATGGGAATCTGCATGATGAGCGGGCGGGCGCTGAGGCGATCGCTGAGCGAGGCAACAGCCCGCTCGAAATCGGCACCTATCCGATCCATTTTGTTCATAAAGCAAATGCGCGGCACGTGGTACTTGTCCGCCTGACGCCAGACGGTTTCCGATTGGGCTTCGACCCCCTCCTTGGCATCGAACACGGCGATCATGCCGTCGAGCACGCGAAGAGAGCGCTCAACTTCGGCGGTGAAATCGACGTGCCCGGGCGTGTCAATGAGATTGATCGTGTGGTCTCGCCAGTGCAGACTGACCGCGGCGGAATAGATCGTGATCCCGCGTTTTTGCTCTTCTTCGTCGAAATCAGTCGTGGTGGTCCCGTCGTCGACGTCCCCCATACGGTGCGTGCGCCGCGCGTAGTACAGGATGCGCTCGGTCGTCGTTGTCTTGCCGGCATCGATGTGGGCGGCGACGCCGATATTACGCACCATGTTGAGTTTGATGGTCATCCCTGGCAATCCGCTGTAGCAATCCTGGTTATCGTGTGTCGCCGAAGCGAGGCAATCTACCGCACCAAACAATGATTCAACCGCTACACAATGCGAGCGCGGCGGCTCTGTCTGACGCTGCACGTCGCGTGCCGAACCGCGCGCCGACCACACCCGCGGGAACCAACGAACCACGCCCCGGCAGCTCGGTGTTGACGCACCTTCCGGTATGCAAACGAGCCTACCCGTCAAACGGGCAGGCTCGGCTCTGAACCACGGTAACGACCGACTACCAGGCGAAGTGGGAGAACGCCTTGTTGGCGTCAGCCATACGGTGCATGTTGTCGCGCGTGGTAACGGCTGTGCCCTCGTTCTTGAACGCGTCGATAATCTCCACGGCCAGCGACTGGCACACGGGTTTGCCCTTCTTGGCACGCGACGCCTCTCGAATCCAACGGAACGCGAGCGACTGTTGCCGTTTTCGATTCACCGGCATGGGTACCTGGTAGTTGCTGCCTCCGACGCGCTTGGAGCGCACCTCAACCGACGGCTTGCAGTTGTCAATTGCTTTCTCAAAGACCTCGTCCGGCGGCACATCCTTGACGCGCTTGGAGATAATGTCGAAGGCGTCGTAGACGATGCGCGTCGCCGTCGATTTCTTGCCGTCCAGCATCATTCCGTTGATGAACTTCGACACCAGCCGACTGTTGTACCTCGTATCCGGCTGCAACTGACTCACCGAGTTCGTAAACTTCTTATACGCCATCGATTCCTAAACTCCGACTTTTCCGATCTTCCGTTTGTTCCACTGGCGCGCCACGCCCGCCGCCAGCGCTGCTTCGACCACCGACTTCGCCAGGAACGGAACCGCCCCTGTCACCACCGCCCACTCAAATCCACCGGGGAAGCCCACCACACGCCACGCCACACCGAACGTCAACAGCACGACCATGCCCACCAACCCGGCCACAAACAACCGGACGAACGAACCGCGGCGCACGCCGGCTATCGTTCCCACCACAGGGGCGGCCACCAACAAACCAACAAGGTATCCACCGGTCATTCCCGTCAGCCCACCGTCTCCGGCGAACACGGGCAAACCGATACCGCCCAGCAGCAAATACAAAAACATCGCGGTCGCCGCACCGCTGACCCTCAGGGTCATCCCCACCAGCAGCATAGCCACAGGCTGAAGCGTCATGGGCACATCGGTGCCCGGTATGGGAAACCGGCACTGGGCCGCAACCACCATCAACAAACAACCGCCCAACGGGACCGCCACCCGCCACAACCAACCATCGCGCGAGGCGCGATGAGCGGCTTTCGGCCACACGCCGTGAGTGAGCATCTTGTTACGAGCGGTTTCCATGCTGTGCACTGCGCCCTTCACCCTTTTCGTTTTACGATCCAGTCACCGCCTATTTGCGCCGCTTGACGCCATACTTGCTCCGGCTGCGATTGCGCGGACGCCCATCTTTGTCACCCTCCACGCCCGAGCAGTCGAGCGCGCCCCGGATAACGTGATAACGCACGCCCGGCAAATCCCGGACCCGCCCGCCGCGCACAAGCACGATCGAGTGTTCCTGAAGATTATGATCGACGCCCGGGATGTACGCGGTTACTTCCTTCCCGTTCGTCAAACGCACGCGCGTTACCTTGCGCAGCGCGGAGTTCGGCTTCTTGGGCGTCTGCGTCTTTACGATCAAGCACACCGCCCGGCGCTGGGGACATTGATTGAGGTCGCGCACCTTGGACTTCTTGACAACGTCCTTTCGACCGTGACGGATCAACTGATTGATGGTCGGCATGTACTGTTTCCTAACTCGATCCGTCGGTTCCAGCGAACCGACGTCATGGTTTACCCTTGCCCGCACCCAACGCGAGCTTACGACGGATCCGAAGATTGCCCCACGCCGACATCGGCCGGCGGCGGCGTTGTCTCCGCATTAACGGACGGCGCCGGATCAGGCACCAAAACGGACGCTTCCTTGTCGCCCAAACCCAGCACGCCAAACGGACTCGACGGCGACTCGGCGAACAGACTGCCCGCTCCTGCACCAACCGCCAATTCCGCCGGTACATCCGCGATCAGCGGGATCGGCTCGCCCAGATGGCGGACGCGTATCTTCTGATATCGGCGGAACCCGGTTCCCGCCGGTATCAAGTGCCCTAGTATGACGTTTTCCTTGAGACCACGCAACATATCCTCCTGACCCGCCAGCGCCGCTTCCGTAAGCACCTTGGTTGTCTCCTGGAACGAGGCGGACGAAATGAACGACTCGCTCGAAAGACTCGCCTTGGTAATACCGAGCAGCATGGTGGTAGCCAGCGCCGGTTTGGGCTTTCGCCCCTTGGCATGCTCGCCGCCCTCGGCGTCGGCCTCGGCGTTGGCGGCCAGCAGCTCGGTCCTTGGAACCACGGATCCCACGGCGAGCTTCGTATCGCCGGCGTTGGTAATGACCAGGCTTTTGGCAAGTTGCTCGTTTTTCGCGCGGAACCTCTGTCGATCAACAACCTCACCCGGCAGATACGCGGAATCACCCGGCTCATCGATCCGCACTTTTCGAATCATCTGCGATATGATGATCTCAAGGTGCTTGTCGTTGATCGTTACATTCTGGCTGCGATACACAGCCTGCACCTCGGCCAGCAAGTACGCCTGCAGGGCCTCCACGCCCTTGATACGCAGGATATCATGCGGGATCAGCGGTCCGTCAATCAGCGGATCACCGGCTTCGACGCGGTCACCGGCGTGGACCAACAAGTGCTTGTCCTGAGGAACGTGGTGCTCCTTGGACATGCCCCCCTCGCTCGTAACCACAATCGTCATCTTGCCGCGCCGCTTGTCGGGTCGAATCTCCACGGCACCGGATATCTCCGCCATGACGGCGGGCTCTTTCGGACGACGCGCCTCGAAGATTTCCGTAACGCGCGGCAACCCACCCGTGATGTCCTGCGTACCGCCCATGGCACGTGGTTGACGCGCAATCTCCATCCCCGGCAACACTTCCTGACCCTGTTCGACTTCGATACGGGCTTTGGCGGGCATGTAGTGGTAATCGAGCACCTCGCCGTCTTTGTTTTCAATGACGACCTGAGGGTGCTTTTCACCCTTGTGCTCCACTACGACGTATTTGGCGCGACCCCCCTCCTGCTCAAGCCGAACCGTCTCGCCTTCCGCCACGTCGCGGAAGTGAACAAACCCACCCACTTCCGCCAGGATGGGCGTCATGTGCGGATCCCATTCGCAAAGAATGTCACCCCGTGACACTTTTTCGCCGTTCGCCACGTGGAGCCTGGCCCCGTACGGTACCTTGTCGTGGGAAAGCTCGCGCCCTTTGTCGTCGAGAATGTGAATCTCACCGTTACGCTTCAACGCAATAAGACGCTTCTTGCCATCCTCCATCGGAACTTCGACGGGGTTCAGTTCCTGATAGCGTACCGTACCCTTCTGCGTCGCCTTGATCATGCTCTCCATCGCCGCCTTTTGGGCGACGCCGCCGGTGTGGAACGTACGCATCGTAAGCTGCGTACCGGGTTCGCC
>CAZWWW010000235.1:0-5378 GCA_964637715.1 uncultured Phycisphaeraceae bacterium
AGAATCGCATGTTCGCGGCTGCCCGGGGGATATCGAGCGAGCGCGAGAGTTTGATCGGTTTGCCGTTATCGATCGTTTCGGCCCGGGCGAGACGATCCAGGTGGTCCTCGATGAGCTTGGCGATGCTCAACAGCAGGCGCGACCGATCGGCAACCGGCGTATGGGACCAGGCGGGGAACGCAGCCTTCGCTGCCGCGACCGCGCGGACCACGTCCTGCTCGTCGGAATCAGCAACACGCGAATAAACCTTTCCCGTAGCCGGTTCGACGTTGTGGAGATAGGCGCCCCCGGTCGGTTCAACGAACGTTCCGTCAATAAAGTTGTTGATCGTTTCCTCGGCCATTTCGTTCGGTCAACGTTTCCGCCGGCGCGCTTACCGTAGCCCCATACGTTGGTGCGCGATTTGATGCGCAATTCGACTCCCGCTACGTGCACCGGTACGGGTTCGCCCGCTCGTGCTCCGCCGCGATGAGTGCAGGATCGCGGGTTGACCACATACCGGTCTGAATAAAGCCATTATCTCAGTCGCTATCCCTTCGCGCGGATCAGGCGTCGATCAGCAGGCCTTCTCGCGTGAGCGTAGCAATAGCGTGCGGTAGTTTCGTTCGATTTCTTTCAGGCGCGCATGCAGCGTTTCATCCCTGCCGGTAAACGCGATCGGTGAACGCGCCAGGGCTACGAACCACTTCACGACGTTTTCAAAGTCCTTCAGATGAACGTATTCCGGCCCCAGCTTCCGGGCGTCGGCATCGACGTTGTGATAGTTACCCAGCGCGATACACAGCCCCGTCGCCTCATAACCCAACGCGCAAAACGCGCTTGATTCGCAGGTGCCGCCGTCCATCAGTTTTCGCTGAACCCTAAACGCTTTGTCGTCTCGCTCAAGGGCGCCGGCCACACGGTGACAGTGCGCTGTCACCGCGTGCGTAAAGGTGCTGGTCAGATCGCCGACGCGCAGGATCGGTCCGTCGCCCATGTGGGCGTTGGCACGCTCCGAGCTCGTTTCCATGGCCACCACGAAGCACTTTGCGGGAATCGTTTTGTCTTTTGCGGCGGCGATCGCCCCGGCAAAGCCAACCTCTTCGGCGCGCGTGAACAGGAAATAGGCGTCACAAGTCCGTCGCGTTCGCACGAGTTCGTCGATCGCACACAGCATGGCCGAGGCACCGGCGATGTCGTCACACCCGCGTGCGTAAATGCGCGACCCACGGATCCTGGGACCGGGAAGGTCCCACATGCCGATCGTTCCCGCGGGCACGGGGCGCGGTACTTCAATAACAGCCCGGTCAACGCGCTCGCTTCCGCCTGACTGAGACGTGGTGATCGAGCGAACAACCCCAAGCACGCACGTACCGGCGCGAGCGTCTCCACCGCCATCGGCGATTGTGCTACGCCGACTCTTTTGGCTGAGCACGGATTGGCCACCCGCCGACTCACCGACGAAAAACCGAACCCGCGATCCGACGAAATACTCTTTGGGAACGCGCCCACGCCAAAAGGCGCGAACAAAATGTGCATCTTTTTTGGCACCGCGCGCGTGGCTTGGTGTACTACGCACGACCCTTCGCGAAGACGCCCGCTCGCCTTGCTCGTGTGGTCGCCTCGGTAGCATCGTCTCCGCGACAAACCCCGGATGGTCGAGGTGGGCGGTGATACACACGGGCCGTCTGATCGATCGCCTGCCCTGTTTGACGTGCACGAGCAGATTGCCCGCCCGATCGCGCGTCAACACGGCGCGCTTCCGCCGGGCTATGAACCGCTCGATGTGCTCGATAACGTAATGCTCAGCAAACGGTGCCGTCGGGATCGACAGCATCTCGGTAAGAATCCTACGATGGATCGGCGATGGGGGTCTTGTTGCCATAATCGCCAATTCCAATCGCCTGCGCGTCCGGCGTCAACCAGCACTACTGTCGCGCGCTGTGGTTTGAGGCTCTTGATTGGTGGTGTTGGTGTTGGTGTTGTTGACGGGCGATAGCTTGATGGAACTGTCGCCGGGTGGACCGGTCGCGTGTTTGCTCGACCTTGTTGATGTTGAGTCGCGGCCACACGATCGCTGGTAGCAGACGGCGCCCGTCCGGCGTCGTATCGCCGCATCGAGCGGATGCGCCGGATGAAACGGTGATTCGACCGCTACACAATAATAGAGCTTGCTCTAGGCATCCGATTTCAGAAACACCGCTCGATCGAGCAGACCGAGTGACGCGACCAGATCGACCTGAGCCTGATTGTATCGCGCGACCGCGGCCGCGAAACGCAAACGCGCCTGACTTACCGCGTCTTGCGTTTGCAATACGTCCAGCGCCGTCGCGGTGCCGGCTTGTACATTCAATTCACTGAGACGCAGCGCTTCCTCCGCAGCCGTAACCTGCTGGCGCGCCAAGTCGATAAGTTGGTTATGGGCCTCGCTGGCCTGGGCGGCGCTGACGACCTGGGCCTTCACCTGATCGAGCCGACGCTCGGCCTCAAGTCGTGCCAGGCGGGTACGCGCGGCGGCAGATTTAAGGTCGCCGATAGCGGCAAGACTCAAACGCCAGGAGATCCCGGCCGAGGCCCGCTGCTGATCGCTGAAACCGAACGTCTGGTCCCGTGAACCCGCAGCCCGGCGCGAACCGCGAAGAATACCCTCCCTGGTTAGCCCATTGGCTATCGGATTCGCACTGAACGATCCCGATGGTGAGCTCGGATTGACGATCAGGTTGCTGGGAATACCACCCCCTTGCTTTACGTTATTCGCGTTTCCCGTAATGCCACCGTATTGATAGCCCAGCGCGAACTCCGGTCCGAATCGACCCCACCAGGTCGCGTCTTTTTCCTCGAGGCTTGCTTCGACAAGGTTACGCACGCTCTCCAATTCAGGGCGGAACGTCAGCGCGAAACCGAGCAGGTCATCAATCGTCAGATCGTCGCGGACGAGATGGACGGGGGCGAGTTGAGTCGCATCCGGCACCAGTGTTATCGTAGGCTCCAACCGGAGCGTGACCGACAACGCCACGGACGCGTCACGAAACGCCCGCACAGCCTTAACCAGATCCTGTTTGCGCCGCGCGACCTGGGCTTCGGCGCACAGCTCGTCCGCACGCACCCCCGTACCGGCCTGCGAACGCAGTTTCGTGATGCGGTAGAGTTCATCGGCTTCGGCAACACTCTGGTGCGCGGCCTGAATCGCCGCCTGCGCCAGCACGAGTTCATAATATTGATGGACGGCCACGCGGAGCACTTCCGCCGACACGGCTTCGTGTTCGTAGTGGCTGGAAGCTAACCGCTTTTTCGCCGCGGTGATTTCATGGATGACCCGACCCGGGTTGATAAGCCACTGAATCGCGATCGATGCTTGAAACGTATTGAACCCGACACCCTCGAGATTACCCTCGGTCGCGCGCACCGTACCGTCAACATGATCGAACATCGCGGTGGGAACAATGGCGGGGAAGGCGGCGCCGACCCGGGCTTCGACTTTACCCTCAGCAACCTTGATCGCTTCCCGCGCCTGCAAGATGTCCACGTTGTCGGCCAGCGCTACCTCAACAATGGCGTCAAGGTTGATCGCCATTAACTCAGTGTACATCGGTTCCACCTCGATCGCCGAAAGATCGATCGCCGCGGTGGGGGGGGCGGGTTCCGGTGCGATGGACGGGCGAGGCGGCCGGCTGTCCACGATTCTGGTAGCGGCACAACCGCACAGAAGCAGACCGGAAGCTACCGTCAGAATGAACGTCCGCCCGAATCCCGTTACTCGTCGTGCATTCATGGATTCAATTCCCTGCCCTTGTTCCGATTACAGCATCCTCTTTTTTGGTGTAACGCATGCTTGGACCGGCGCCCAAGTCAAAACGGCTATTCGACCGCTACACAAAACACAGCGATTGCGTGCGCTCGTACTGTTTCCAACAAGGTTAATCGAGGTTCCGGGTGCCATGGGCAAGCAGCAGCTTGCCCGTGCTGATCTTGGAACATCCACGAGCAAACAAGTTTGCCCATGCCACCTCTCGTCCGAACAGGTCGTACTACCATTTCGGATACGGCACTAGGTACCGGAAGACGTTACGGAAACCGCGGTGCCCGCCACGATCGTGCTGTTGGCTGCAATGATGACTTGTTCGTCACCCTGCAAACCCGAAAGCACTTCAGCCTGAATCCCGTCCTCATAGCCCACGCTTACGACGATGGCCTGCGCTACACCTCCCTGCGCGACGTACACAACGGTTTTTCCGTTGAGCGTGCGAATGGCCTTGGACGGAATCATCAGCGCCTGGCTCTTGACTTCGAGTTCGATCCCCACATCCGCGAACATCCCCGGCAACAGGCGACCATCTGCGTTAGGCACATCGATCTCGGCGCGCATGGTTCGCGTAGCGGGATCAAGCGATTGCGCGGTGCGCGATATGGTTGCGTTCACGGCATCCGTGCCCAGGGCACGTATACGCACGTTGGCTTTGGTGCCGCGGTGCACATAAGCCGCGTCCGATTCGGGAACGTCCACCTGTACGCGGATTTTGTCCATCTTGGCTACGCGCAGCAGCGCGACCGCCGCCCCTTCCGTCGCCGAACGCACAAACGCGCCGTGGTCGACGTGGCGCATCGTCACCACACCGTCGAACGGTGCAGGGATCCGGGCGTATTCCATAAGGGTTTCGAGTCGGCTCGCTTCCGCTTTGGCCACCGCAACGTCCGCCTGTGCCACGGAGACGTCAGCCTGCGATGAACGCAACACAGCCTGTGCACCCGCAATGCCCGCCCGGGCGATCATGAGCTGCGCCTGCGAGACGGCGGCGGCGCTGCGGGCCTCGTCCAAATCCTGCTGAGGAATCGCATTACCTTCTCGGAGTTCTTCCTTCCGTTTAAGGTTCAACCGCGCGAGTTCGTTCTCCGCTTCCGCACGCTGCACTTCGGCTTTTGCGGATTCAACGTCGCGATCCGCCTGAGCCACACGCGCCCGCATCGCTTCGACCCCGGCTTTTCGCGCACGAACGACGGCCGCCTGCCGGGCCGCGTGGTCCGCCATTTCCGGAATGTCGAGCGTAACGAGCACCTCGCCCGCGCTGACGGGGTCTCCGATGTCATAGTCGATCTTGTCGACAAAGCCGCTGGCTTTTGCAAACAGGTCGACCTGCTCGTCGGCGGCCAGCGTGGCGGGCAGCGTCAAAGATCGGGTCACGGTGCGGCGAACGGGCTGCACCACCTCGGCCCGAACGGACTTCGCACCCCCTTGCGTTTGCCCGTCCGCTTGTTGAGCAACGCAGGCAAGGCAGACCGTCAGACACGCGGTCAAGATCAGTCCCTGTCCGCGCTTGACAAGCTTCGTTTCAGTCAAACGTGCGTCGCCGGTTGCCCGCGCTAAAGGTATACCGGCAGCGGTGAGCAGATCGAGACCGCGT
>CAZWWW010000236.1:0-5356 GCA_964637715.1 uncultured Phycisphaeraceae bacterium
GAACAACCAGCGTTGTTGTACGCGTCGATGCGTTCACGGCGACCCTTCAAGAACTGAGATTCGATCGTGGTACGTTTTATCAGGAAGCTCGATGCGTACGGCAGCAGGCCAGTGTGTGCCGTCAAAGTCCTGGTAATCGAAGAACGTTACCGACGCCGCCACGCCCGACGGCGCATCCTCCACACGAATCGTCGCCAGACGCCCGGTTGCGGAATCGAACCCGAACGTAGCTGATCCGCCATCGTCCATCGGCGCGTTGATAAGCTCCAGCACGCCCGGTTTCCGCGTTTTGTTTCCCTTTTTGTTTCCTTTTTTCCATTCGACCGGCAAGGCGTTTCCACCGGCGTGCGTGAGCGAAGGTCTATCCTCCAACACCTTCGGGTTCAGCAGAACCCCTTGCGCCAGGTAGACCGCACGGAGTACCAACGCTTCGTCCTGCGCGAGGTCGAAACGGTCACCGTTCTTACTCGCCCGCTGCGTCGTGGAACGGTCGTTGCACTCTATGATCCGACCATCCGTGCCGCCGCGGCCGATCCGGCGGTATTGAATGGATTGACCGGGCGTGAGCGTTACGGCGAACCGCAGGGCCTCGTCACGCAGCGTCTCCGTCTTACCGGAAATCGTTCGAGTCATGGTCCATGTCAATCGCTGTGGTAACGCCGCGCCGGCTTCGGCGCCGAATACGGAACGCCGATAGGCCTCGAGCACCCGGCTCGTCTCGCGCCTGTTGATTTCGGGGTCCGGCTCAAAGGGTCGACTCAGCTCGGGTTCGATCGGATCAAGCCGGGCCTTGAGGGCAAGGGGTCGACCCGCCCGTTCCAACGCCAGCGATATGGTCCAGTGGGCCGGGTAGGTGCCGAGCACGCTGGCGAAGCGGTTGGGATTGTCGATCGTGACGCCGTCCAGAGAGAGAAGGCGATCACCGATAAGCACACCCGCATTGTCGGCTGCAAAATGCGCACGCACGTTGTCGAAGGCGACGCCCCCGCCGGGCACGCGCTCCACGGTAGCCTGCAACGTGCCGTGCCGGGCGATAAGACCGGCACGCAGCGCGGGCATGAATCGGCGAATCTGGTTCGATGAAATCGCATACCCGTGCCCGACGTTGAAGCGGCCGCGCGTGTTGACCGAAATCCGACCGTTGAGCCCTATGACTTCGCCATCCTCGTTGAAGAGTGGTCCGCCGCTGTTGCCCGGGTTGATGGACGCATCGGTTTGGATGCAATCCGAATAGACCAGATTGTTGCCCACGCCCCATTGATAGCGGTGGACACCGGTAACCAGCCCGACCGTCACAGCCGGCTTGTAATCCTCACTCAAGGTGAAGGGATTACCCATGGCCATCACGTCGTCGCCCACCCGAACCAGATCGGAATCGCCCAGCTCGGCGTAGGCAAAGGTGTCCTTGCCCAACAACCGGAACATGGCCACGTCGCCGGTCGGGTCGATACCCAGTACTTCAAGGTCGTACATCTTTCCGTCACTGAGCGCACCCAGCCCGTGGCGTGTCGACAACATGCCCGCCACAACATGGAAGTTGGTTAGCCCGTAACCTTGCGGGTCGATGATTACGCCGGAACCGCCGCCTCGTTGTTTTTGATCGAAGACGCACACGACCGATGGCATCACGCGATCGATAACCTCGATCCGTTGCCGTTCCGCTTCGTAGACCATCGATCGGGCGTCCTCGGAATGAGGGTTGCCCCGTGCCCACGGCGCGGTCAGACCGATTGCCAGGCCAAACAAGACGCCGCCGAAAGCGATGGTCCTTCGCGTGATTAAGCGGGGATGTGGGCGATGAATCATTGAACACCTGGCTCGCTCGACGCCGGTCTGATTAACCGCGCGCCACCCCAATCCGCCTGGTCCGAGAGATCCAGCCCTTCTCCGTAATCAACCAACAGCGTTAACTCATTGATGCCTGAAATCTTGATCAGCACGCTACGCGGTTCGTCGGTACCTGTTACCGGTCCGCTATCAAATAGGACGGTACCGGCGCTGAGCAGACGAAAAACGACGCTGCCACGAGGCCTGACCGCGTCGTCCAGTCCGATGGTCGCGGCAAACACGTCGTAGGGCTCATCCAGTTTGTAGGTCAGTTCGGTTCGGCTGTGACACGCTATGCCGTGTTCGAACCGCCGCCCGCCTATAAAAAGGGGGCCACCGCGCAGATTTCCGTCCAGCCTGATGGGCCAGGGCCGATGCAGGATGCCGTTTACGGTTTGGCGTGCGATCGGCAAGTCGCTTACATAGGTAATGCGATCGCTGTGCAGTGTGATCGCGCGAACGGTGTCGAGCGCGAAGGTGACGGTGGAGCCGATCGAGGCGTCGAAACGGAGCGTCGATTCGTCGGATTCCCGCACGCGACCGGGGATGCGGGAGCCGTCGGTTAATTCAATCATGGCGCGTACAGCCGCGGGATGCACGCCGCCGGTTGCAAAGACGATACCGTATAGTTTTTCCCATTGCGCCGTACGCGATCGTCCCCCGAACACGAAAGAGACTTCGGACGCACCGAACCGCTCAACCCGACCACGCAACACCTTGGGCTCCTTCACGTCGCGCGTCACGAGCACGTCATCCGCGGGGCGGCGGTCGCGCAAGGCGGTAACGAACCGGTCGCGCGCTTTCTCATACGCGGGGTCCGTGGTGAACGCCAGGCCGGCCAGTCGGTCGATCGGAAAGTCGACCTTCGTGCCGAGCAGTGAATCAGCCACGACGCGTTCGTCGTGGCCGCGCAGAGCGTGTGCGATCAACCGCCCCCCGGCCATGAAATGCAGGACAACGGATTCATCGGCATCCTCTGATGAATACCCGGCGGTATCTGACGGAAGCGCGGTGGAATCGCCAGTGGAATCCGAGCGAAAGGTGATGCGCTGCGCGTCGCTGAGCGGGATAGCGACGGTGTCGTCGCCGGTGCGAATCGTGACCACGTTTGCCTCGCGCACACCGACCCACGAACCGGTCACCAGCGTACCGTCAATGCGCAGCACCGAAACATTCGGTTCCTGGGCGGAGACCCCCAGCGGCGCGGCCAGCATCGCAAGGGTAATGAGCCACACCCCCGCCACGTTCAGACCGAACCAACACATGAACGCTCGGTTCATCACGGCTTTTTCGCAAGCTCCTCGTAGTATTGCTCGACAAGCCGCCTGTATTGTTGCGGGAATGAATCGCGCAGCGCCTGCATGACCCGCTCACGTTCAGCCGGCGGCATCGCCCCCCACATATCAGCGGGGTTCGCACGGCGCGACGCTTGGAGTTCGCCGCCTTCTCGACCTGCGCCGCCCGGCAGAGTCGATTCCTGCATGGGCGACTGGGGCTTGCTCCCGCCGGAACTGTTCGACCCGGAGCCGGAGGAGCCGCTGCTGTTCTTTTCTTCTTGCTCCGCTTCCTCGATCATCTGATCGAGCAAATCGACGATCCGATGTTGGCGCTCCTTCACTTTGTCACCGGCGTCGGCGAGGACCAGGCGCCGTCCACAGAACGTCATGAGATCAGCCACGTCGCCGATGGTGTCGGGTTCACGGTTCTGCAATTCGAGCAACATCTGCTGTGCGGAAACGACGAGGCGCTGCGACGAATCGGGATGCCGCGACAAGAAGAATCGCAGCGCTTCCACCGCCTTGTCATACTGAACGTCCGCGAGCAGGCAATACCCTTTGAGAAAGTCGATTTCCGGCGCGAGGTAGGAATAGGTCGACAACCTGCCCCCGTCGCCGGTATCGCTTTGCTCGATCGCGGCGAGCGCTTCATTCAACCGCTCGCCCTGCACAAGCGATTTGATCTCATAGGCCGTGGCGTTGGCGGCGATGAACGGATCGGGGTCGCTACGAAGCTCGTGCAACCGTTTCGCCGCGGCGGCGTAGTCGTCCGCATCGTACGCGTCCAAGCCCTTGCGAAACGCCGGCGAAAGCAACGTCAGCCCTTCGATCAGGAATGACTCGCCGTCACAATCGTCACCGCAATCGTTCCAGGCTTTGCTGATTAGCGCCCGGGCATCGGCAGGCAGGCTCGTACGCTGTTCGAGGCTTGCTACAAACCGATCGGCGGGGGTTTCCGCATATGCCACACCGATGTGAAGCGCCATCGAAAGAGCCGCCACGACGACACACGCAACTGATCGACAGGCGAAATGTTGTTGCGTCTCATCCAACAACAGATGGGCAGTCGTTGTAGTTCCCGCTCCGGGCGACCTTGTTGTGTTGAAACGACCCATGATGTCCATCTCGCCGGTTATTGCATTTCTCGTGTTAGCGGGCTTCATCCAGCGCGATGCGCCCGGTCAAAAAACCGATTCGCTGGATCACCCTGATTACTCGGGTATATGCTCTCGGTCGCGCATTTCGCGCGCGACGTCGGCGGCGTCCTTTTGCCGTTTGGCCACCGTACGGAAGGCTTGTTCGGCGTTGTCGGGCGACTCCTTACCGGTTTGCAGCGCTTCGGCGATCACCTCCGTACGCTGGTTGACCCGCACCTGGCTCGAGCGCAACAGTTTCAGTTCCGCCGATGCGGGCAGCAACGGCTCCTCGTCGTCTTTCGATTTCGATCGACCGCTTCGTCCTCCGGACTGCTGCTCGTTCTCCTGCTGCATTTCCTGAACGGCATCAAGTAGTTGTTCCAGTGTTTCGACGATCTCCTGCTCGATGCTTTGCGTGATCGAGCCGGTCTTGAACTGACCCAGCCGCTGTGACACCGTTCCCATATCCTGCGACAGTTGGCCTATGATTCGCGGGAACACGATGGTCGTAGCATCTTCTTCGAGAATGTGAAGACACGTCGACGCCTGGCGGGCGAGCGTTCCTTCCTGATCCGCAAGATCAGCCGCTTGCAATCGCTCGATGCGCGTAAACTTCTCAGCGCCGACGCCGTCGAGCGTCAGCGTGCTTTCGTTGACGGCGCGCTGCTTGAAGAGCATCTCACGGAAGCGGTGCTCCAAATCGCGTAAGGTTTCGGCGCGTTCTTCTTTGCGCAACTGGCTCAACGCTTTTTCAAGTTCCTTTTGAGCCTGCTCGAGCTCAGTGATCGCCTTTTCCTGCTCCGGTACGGCGCTGTCCGGTTCCTGTTGATCGAGCGACTCAGCGGCTTGGTTCATGTTGCGCTGCGCCTTATCCAGATTCTGGAGCCCCGGTGTTTGATTGCCGGATGTCGACGGTGTACCGCTCTTGCCCCCACCAGGCGCACCGGACGCGTCCTGACGCATCTGGTCCGCGAGCTTGCCGGCGTTCTGCGACACCTCGCGTTGTTCCTTTGCCTGCTCGGCTTGCTTGACCTGATCCTCGAGCTGCGCCTTGGCGTTTTCGAGTTGTTCACGGGCTTGCTGTAGCGCCTGCTCGGCCTGTTCCTGCGAACCGGC
>CAZWWW010000237.1:0-5353 GCA_964637715.1 uncultured Phycisphaeraceae bacterium
GGCGGGGGGGGCGGCGGATATGTCGTGGGGGAAGGCCGCGGCGGGCGTGCGCCGGTGGACAGGCGCTGATGAGACCTGCCGGCGGGCATTCAGCAGAACAGCCACGCCCAGGTGGGCGCGCGGATCGTCGGGGCGCAGTTTGAGCACAGCCCGGTATTCTCCGAGCGCGTCCTTGGTACGCCCCCTTTGGTGATACGCCTTGGCGAGTCCGAGCCGCACATCGGGATGGGACCACAGCGTCTGGCGCACCGTGGTTAGTTCTTGATCGGCCTGGGGGAGCTTGCCTTCCGCAATGAAGCGCAGGGCGCGCCGGTAGCAGTGCCACCCGCTGACACCCAGCGGCTCCAGCGCATCGCGTACCGGATCGGGCAGCTTGATGGTATCGTCCGCCCGCCGCGCTTTTTCCTCCGCAAGCGCCGCCTCGTCGAACCGATCCGTCGCCCGGTAAGCACGGGCCAGGTATTCCTGAAGTCGGCGGTCGTTCGAGTTCACTTCCTGCGCGGTTTCCAGATGGAACAGCGCGTCGTCATAAAGACCCAGTTCGATAAGCACGCCGCCCAGTTCCCGTTGGGCATAGGTGAACGATGGATCAATAGCGAGCGCCCGTTCGAATAGTTCGCGGGCCTCTTCATAGCGGCCCGACGCCGCCAACCAGGTTCCCAGGCGCGCAAAAGGCGGGGGGTATTTCGGTTGAAGTTCCGCGATGCCCCGCAGCAAGGTCTCCGCTTCCTGTTCGTCGCCGCGCACATGCCACAACACCGCAGCCAGCAAGTAATTCAGTTGGATGTCGTCGGGTTTGAGCTTCAGCGCTTGCCGATAGGCCTCGACCGCTTCCGGGTATATGTCGTGTACGTCCAGCGTGTTGGCATAGTGCGTCCAGGCTTGCAGGCTGGAGGGGTCGGCCAGGACCGCCTCTCCAGCGGTCCGAACCGCCTCAGCGACGCGCGGCTCCAACACGGAGTACTTCGGTTCGGGTATCGCAGGACCCGTTCGCGCTGAGTGCGGACCGCCCCTGATCGCCGGTCCGAGCAGGGCGTAGGCAAACAAGATCGCCCCCGCGATCGCGGCGACCAAGACCAACCACGCTCTGCCGCGCGGGCGTTCCGACGAATTGGATGAAACGTTTTGGGTCATTCGGTCTACCGCTCGCCACCCACCCCGATCGCGCTCGGTGACGATTCTCTTTCGCAGGAGGTTCAAAAGTATTTTTGGCGCCGCGCGCTCCGGCACCTCGGTCTACTAACTGTTTACGCACCGCCTACCTTAACCACAACAATAGTAATGTCGTCGGATTGTTCGGCAAGACCTACGAATCGCCGCATGTCCCAGAGCAACTGATGGGCCATTGGTTGGGCGGGCAGGTCACGGTGTCGTCGTACCGACCGGACCGCCCTGATGGTTCCGTAGGCGTTGTCGTGGAAGTCGAAGGCTTCCGTCACGCCGTCGGTCATCATCACGATCACGTCGTCGGGTTGCAGGGCCAGCGTCTCCTGCTCATAGACTTCGTCCGGGTTGACGCCGATGACCCCGCCGCCCACACGCAAATGCCTCACACGACCCTTGCGCAGGAGCAACGTCGGAACGTGGCCCGCGCTGCAATAGGTAAGGCGTTTCCCGTCGCGCGAAAACAGCCCGAAGAACAACGTGGTGAATTCGCTGATCGTCGTATCCCGACACAGATCGCGGTTCGTTCGCGTGACCAGATCCGCGACGGTCTTCGCCGGGGCCGCGTGCGCCCGCAACGAGGAACGAACCGAAGTCATCAGCAGCGCCGCGGGGATCCCCTTGCCCACGACGTCCGCCACGCAAACGCCCAGCTTTCCATGGCGGCATGCGACGAAGTCGAAGAAGTCTCCGCTGAGTTGAAGACTCGGTTCGTAGACATAGCCGAACTCCAGTGCGTCGTGCGACGGCGGATGAGAGGGGAGCATACGCCGTTGAATCTGACGGGCGGCTTCGATCTGACGATGATGAGCCCGATCCTGCGCCAGCGATTCGTTGAGCCGGCTGGTAATGACCGCCGCCGCTGCCTGTGCGGCGATCGAACGAAGAAGCTGCCGGTCTGACTCGGGGAACGTGCGCCGCTCGCCGGCGTATACGCGCAGCACGCCGATGGTTTGACCACGAAACGTCATGGGAACGCACAAACCGCTCACAATGCCTTCGCGCCGGGCGTTCTCCGGATAACGAATACGGGGATCGGTCGGCGCGTCTTCGATATAGACCGTCTCACCGTGAAACGCGGCCGTGTCGATGGCGTTGGCATCCAGCGTGACGGGGCCTTTGCGCAAGTAATCCTCGGAAAGATGGTAGCGCGCTTTAATCACCAGCTCGCCGGTCTGTTCATCGAGCAGTCGGATCGCGCTGGCTTTCGCATTCATTACATCCGCCACGCGCGAGACGGTGGTGTCGAGAATCTGCTGGAGTCGTTTGGAGCCCGCAAGCAGTCTCGCCAGACCATGCACGATCCGCAGGTCCGCGAGCTGTCGATCGATGCGATCAGCCTGCGCATAGAGTGTCGCGATGGTCTCCGCGAGAAGATCGGCGAATTGGTGTATCGACTCCGGTGTCCCGCCGGTCCACGCGTATTTCGGTTGGATCGACGTGGCGAGCCGCTCGGCGTTAACGCCGTAGCGCTTTGAGACTCGTTCCAGAACATCGGTGGGCGGAATGTCGAGCGAGCGCGTGCCGACCACGATCACCGCGAGCTTGCGTCGTTTGTGGCGAACGGGCGCGGCGTAGAGCGCCATACCCTCGAGGATGATCCGGGTTGACGAAGCACCCGCAGCGGAGCCCTTCGAGGAGGCGGCAGGCAACGAGGATGCGGATCGGCGCTGAGGCGAACCGCGACGGACGATCATGCGGAGGGCATCGTGCCATTCCTTGACACCGACCGGGGACATACCGACGAGTTCCGAGTACAGCGACCCCCAGGTCGGTCGGGTGAGCGGTCGGCCCTTCGCATCGGAGATCCAAATGGAGAACTGCCCCAATCGCGCGAAACGGTCCTGCATGCTCTGAATCGTTTCGAGCCGAACCAGGCGCGTAAGATCAGTTCCGTCGCGCGGGCTGTCGACGCGTTCAGGGTCCGTGTCGTGAGGATATCGGCGTTGACTCATCCGCCCGGTTACTCGGGAATGAAGTTGGTTCGACGCGTAATAGTGACCACCGTCTCCGCGATGAGTTTGGCCGCCGCTTCGAGATCGCTCAAACTCACGACTTCAACAGCCGTGTGCATGTAGCGGTTCGGAATCCCGATCAACGCCGTGGCCACCCCCGCCCGTGTGAGCTGAATAACATTGGCGTCGGTCCCCGTGCCGCCGGGATGGGCTTCGTTTTGATAAGGGATGCGTTTGCCCTTGGCGGTCTTGACCAGCAGCCGCGCAAGATTGGGGTTGCTGTTCGCGCCCACCGTGATGGTCGGACCGCTGCCGAGTTTTATGTCGCCGCTCGTGCGCTTGTCGATATCGGGATAGTCCGTAGCGTGGGTCACGTCCACGGCGATGCCCACATCCGGATCGAGTCCGAAACAGGCGGTCTTGGCCCCGCGCAAACCCACTTCCTCTTGTACCGTGCTCACGGCGAACAACGCCGCGGACATTTTGCGCCCCGCGCACAACCGGAGCGCCTCCATCACGATAAAGGTGCCGCACTTGTTGTCGAACGCCGGCGACGTGACCAGGTCGCGCCCGAGCGCAATCATCTCCAGCTTGAACGTAATGGGATCGCCGATGCTGACGACCTGCTCCGTTTCCCGCCTATTCTTGGTGCCGATATCGACCCACAACTCGCGGATTTCGATCTTCGCCCCGCGCTCGTCGGGCTTCATCAAATGGACCGGTTTCCGCCCGATAACACCGTCGATGGGCCCATGCTTCGAATGGACGACGACCCGCGTACCAACAATGGCTGACGGGTCCAACCCACCGATCGGGGCGAAGTAGATAAACCCGTTGTCGTCGATGTAACGCGTTAACAAGCCGATCTGGTCGCAGTGACCGGCCAGCATGACACGGGGATGTCCCTTAGGGTTTACCCCGACGATGACGTTTCCATGTACGTCCGTCTCGATCGAGGAGGCGAACGGTTTCATACGTTCGCGCACGAGGCGCTGGACGGGCTGCTCAAAACCCGAAGGTGAGGGCGTTTCCTGCATGGACTTCAGATAATCGTACGATTCTTTGCGCACAGTCGGCTCCTTCCGAAGGCTAGTACTCTGACACACGTGATTCGATGGGTGGCATGGGCAAGCAGCAGCTTGCCCGTGTTGCTGGGGGGACAGTCACGGGCAAACAAGTTTGCCGATGCCACCCCGCGATACTCATCAATTGAGCTGTGTCGGGGTACTAGAGCGTTTTCTGATCTTGTGTATCGCCGAATCGAGTCGTTTGACGGGACGAAACCGTGATTCGACCGCTTCACAATAAGAGCGCTTGCTCTATGAACGCTAGGGTAAAGCATCCTCTTTTCATTGTGTAACGTCAATTCGAGTCGATCCATCAGTCGAAACAGTGGTTTGCCGACCTTACAACACAAAAGAACTTGTCCCAGCTTGACAAACAAGAACCCATTAGAAACCGCAGTAGGGTAACCGATAGAGCGGAAGGGCGTAAGCGTCTGGCATGGGAAGTGCCTGTGTTTTTGTGACATGGGATCCTGGAGCGCTATGCTTCGGCGGTCAGCGTTTTGGGCGTGCATCCTGTGGTAGGTGTGTACCGGTCGTAAACATGCACCGAGGCGGTTCGGCGGGGTATTCAGCGTCCCGGACAGGCCACGCCGGATTGCGCCTTGACAAACAGCACGGGCGTGATAGCGTCCACGAGAATTGGTTCCAGGTTGGGCTTCGGAACGCAAGTCTCAACACCATCATGGGAGAGTGGGTTGCCGGCGCAACATGCAACCTTAAAGGCAAAAGCAACACGTGGCCTGTCGCGGTGGGACATGGTATGGCGCGCGGGCTGGGTGTGTATCGCCCTGATTCATGCGCTCGCCCTGCCGTCGGCTGTCAGTGCCCTGTTCGGAGTGGACCCCGCTGTCTTTTCGGAGGCACTGATCCGCGGGGGCGGGCTGGCCTTTGGTCTGCTGTTCTGCGTTCTTAAGATTCTCAACGTTCCGTTCCTGCGTCTCAAACCAGGCTGGCGCTCCACGGTCTCGGCGAGCGTGGCGATCGCACTGCTCCACCTCGGCGCCCTCGAGCACGGTCCCGGAAACGCGTCCGCGATCTCGCCCGCACCGGTGGGCGTAATCCTGTTCGTCGGCACCTTTGTCGACGCAAAGCTGCTTCGCGAACATCTTGGCCGGCGTTTGTTGCGCCGTCTGGTTCGTGTTCGCACCGGTAACGAGCACGTACATC
>CAZWWW010000238.1:0-5348 GCA_964637715.1 uncultured Phycisphaeraceae bacterium
GTGATATCATTCAGCACCCGCGTTCGCTGATACAGCGCCAGTGCCTGTTTTTGCACAACGGGGTCGTCTTCGCCGCGGGCTTCGATCGATTTGAGCAGGGTCGACGCGGAAAGACCCGTTACCCGGTCGAGCACGTCACGGGGAACGGAAACCGGTCCGAACGTTTCTTTGGCCCGTGAGACGGTTTGCCCGTCGACCGTTATGCGTACGTTGTAGGCGTCGATCTGTATCCCGCAATGTTCGAGCGTGTCGGCGCGAACCACTTCGATCGTGGCCCGATCCGCCACCGCAGTGCGCCGGCGCATCCCACGACGTTCCTCGATCGTTACGCCGGTGAGTTCCACGCCCCCTTCTTCCGGTATGCGCGCGGGCGGACCGTCCGTGCGGAGCGTGTAGACAAACGCCCCGTCTCGAAGTTCAACCAAATGGGTCTTTCGTAGCGCGGTTTCTATGCGGTCGTTGACCAGGCGTCGACCGACCTGAACACGCAGGTCGTCCATGGCGCTCTTGACTTGATGCCATTCGTCCACATGCCGCGCGTAGTAAAGCAGCGACGTGATGTTCAGGTACTTGATGCGCCGGGGCAGCATGGCCGGCAACGCACTGGGCGGGATCACCTGCTCAGCCAGGTCGACGAACTGGTTGGCATTGCGGTCAAAAAAGCTGACCCCAACCAGCCGGGCTGAAACCATCGCCGGTGACGATTCTAGATCGACGTGAATGTGCAACTCACGGGCCGTGCCATAACGCAACCAGGTCTCACCGTTCATTTCCACAAACACGACGTTGGTCAACGCGATGCGCGACGCGTCATCCGGTTCCGTTTGCAGGTCATCCGCCGTCAGCCGGAGCCCGCGCCCCAGTGCAATGCCGCGCGGTTCGTGAATGCGCCGGCGTACCAGCGAAGCCGGGTCCGCCGCCACCAGTGCGTCAAGATGTTGAATCACGCGGGGGATCGCGAAGTTCCAGAACCCGAACGTCACGCCCGCCGAAAAAACGCTGATCGCCACGGTAGGGAGGAACAGCACGTTGAGGTTAATCCCGCTGCTGCGGCAGGCGACGAATTCGTTGTCCGCAGCCAGTCGTCCGTAGGTCGAGGCGGCGCTGAACAGCGCAGCCACCGGAAGCGTCAAAGCGGCGGATACCGGCACAATCAGCACCAACAGCCACAAAAGCTGCTCGGGTGTTAATTCTCCGATTCCGATCATCTTGAGCACACCGCCGCCAAGACTCATAGTCACCGTCAACGCGGTGGCTGTGAGCAGGAAGGTCTTGCCCATTTCACGGAAGATATACCGCTGTAGCGTCCAGGGAATGTTCATGCGACAAGGTGACTCAATCGCGTCTCGACCGCGGCAGCGCGGTCCGCCTTCCCATGGCGTTCGGTACGCGCGCATCGAGCCTATCAGGGCCGCGCCGCTCAGTGTACCACGCACGATGGCCGATGTTTGGGCGTTTTCCGATATCGTGCAGTGTCGAATCCAGCCGTATTGCCGTTTGAAACAGTGATTCGACCGCTTCACAAAAGAGCGCTTGCTCAAGAACCGCACCTTCAGGCTCTGCCACCAGCGGTGCAGACCTAGCCGTGATTCTACGCGAGCCGTTGCCGTGTGCCAAACTGTAGCCGGGTGTTCGAAGTAAGGCGGTTCCGAAACAATCCAGGTAGTGCTTTGTCACACCTTGTTTGTGGGGTGGCAGGGCAAGCAGCAGCTTGCCCGTGTTGTTCCGAGGGCAGCCACGGGCAAACAAGTTTGCCCATGCCACCCACAACGAACCCTAAGAGTAAGCTGTGACGCTGCAGTAGCGTCAAGGCAAGCGTTCGGTACCGGGCAGATCGTTCTTGCGCCCCAGGTGGATGGTTGACCTGCCATGGGCAAGGCCGGTGAACCCCCCGAAATAGCCGGCTGAACCATTTGTATTACCATGAACCCGCCTAAAATATCATGCACCCGTAGACAAGGCCTGATATTCTCAGCGGTTGACACAATCGGCGTAGTTTCTAGTCTGGTGGGTGTTGTTTGGGCGCGTAGGGGCCGATCGGCGGGTTAGAGCCGCTACGGCAACCTGCGCATGCGCCCGCGGACTACGCTTGTGGGATCGCTGAGAGCGTCCAAGGAGCAGCTCATGACTCGATTGATGCGGTTTGTATCTGGGGCATGTCTCTGTGCGGCGGTGCTGTTGATCGCCGCTTGTAACCGTCCGTCCATGGTCGGCATAAACTATCCCCATGCCCGTCAACCCACGCTGGGCGAAACGGGGGATGAGCACTACCAGCGCGTATCGCGCGTAGCGAAACACGATCGCCGGCTTTTGCAGGAAGATCTCGACCTGTTTTTTCTGACCGACCGGTCCACGCGTCTGACGCGCTGGCATACGCGGTAGCGTGTGGGATGGTTTCGCATGGCCTGAACCGCATCCCCGCAGGTTTGGGCGCGAAACAGGCCCGGCAAACGTTGAGACCTCACGCCACTTGCCATCGTAGCGCAGTCGTCGTTGCGCGGTGCCCGTGTGCCGAGCGCTTGTGCCATATTTCCTTGATCCATTGAAAGGGACGATCTCCATGACGTCACGTGACGCGCGTTGCGGGCGGGTAAGCCTGCGGATCTTCACCACGTTTGCCCTTGCTGTTGCTCCGCTGGTGATTGGCTGTACATCGTCCGCGGCGCGGCGCTTTCAAGCGCATGTGGATTACCTGGCCAGTGACCAACTGGCGGGTCGCGGCGTCGGTACCGAGGGTATTGAGCTGGCAGCGGACTACATCGCCGCCCAATTCCGGGACGCCGGTCTCGAACCCGGTGCAGGCGACGGCACGTTTTTTCAATCGTTTCCGATCGCGCTGCGGCGCACGCTCACTGATGAATCCTCGCTCAAGCTGGTCGGTGATGAACGTGAACGAAAGCTTCATCGCGACTTCGTACCGTTCATCTTTTCGTCCGGGGCTTCGTTCAAAGGCGGCGTGGTCTTTTGTGGATATGGAATCGAAGCCGCCGACAAAAACCACAACGATTACGAAAAGATCGACCTCAACGGCAAGGTGGCGCTGATGCTGCGCGGCGAACCGCCGTCGTGGTCCGAGGCAAACGGCGAGCCCACACGCTATGCCATGTTCCGCGACAAGGTATATGATGCCAAGGATCGCGGTGCGGTGGCCGTGCTGATTACGAATCAAGCTCCAACCGCCCCCGCGCAACCCGATACCCTGATTGATTTCGATAACGCCCGCCGAGAGAATTACGGTATCCCCGCGTTCCATATTTCGCGCAGCTTTGCGCGGGCGATGCTGCACAAGGGTGGACTCGGATCGCTAAAAGAGCTACAGCGCCGCCTCGATGCGGCAGAGATTGTGTCGGCGCCGCTTGGTCATGTAGCCGTCAGCGGAAACCCCGGACTGCGCCAGCAAACTGCGCCAACCCGCAACGTGATCGGTCTGCTTCGCGGTCGCGGTCCCCTCGCCGATGAGTGTGTCGTGCTCGGCGCTCATTACGACCATCTCGGTATTAGAAAACCCATGATGCGGCGGTTCAAAGCCGGCAAGTTGATCCGTGAAGATCTTCCACCGCAAATCCACAACGGCGCGGACGACAACGCGTCGGGCGTAGCCGGTTTGATCGAAATCGCGCGCCGCGCCGCCGCCGCGCCACCGCCGCGCCGCAGCCTGCTGTTCGTTGCGTTTTCCGCGGAAGAGTCGGGTCTGCTCGGTAGCGCGTACTATGTAAAGCACCCGGTGTTCAGTCTTGAGAACACGGTGGCCATGTTGAATATGGACATGATCGGGCGGATGAACCGCCGAACGGACCGCGTGCTTGTGTTTGGGGCAAAAAGCGGTACGGGCATCGAGGAATCGTTGATGCGTCGCGCGGCGGCGCTCGGGCTGGAGATTGCGCCGTCGAAGGATTCGGGGGGACGTAGCGACCACGCCTCTTTCATTCGGAAAAAGATACCGGCGCTTCACTTCCTGACCGGCATTCATTCCGACTACCACAAGCCGAGCGACGATGCGGACAAGATCAACGCCCGCGGTGGTGTCGAAGTCGAGCGGTTGGTGTACGACATCGCCGAGGACATCGCCAACGCGCACGCACGGCCGAAGTTTCAGGCGGTCAATGTCGAACGCAAGGAGGCCAAGGGCGCATCAGGTACGCCGACCTATCGCGTCGTCATGGGGTTGGCACCGGGCTACGCCGAGGGTGACCAACCCGGCATGGCCGTCGAGGCGGTAACACCCGAAGGACCGGCGGACGTGGCGGGTATGAAGGGCGGCGACCGCATCGTGCGGATCAACGACAAGGACGTTGGAAACATTTACGACTACATGGCCGCGATGCGTAAGAACAAGCCCGGCGATCACGTTACGGTTGTTGTTATGCGAAACGGCAAGAAACTCGTGCTCGACGTGACGCTTGCCCCGGCGCGCTAACGGCCCGGCACGCGTTGGTGTCGTCACACGTCATTATACGGGAAAGGCGGATAGGTCGATCGTGGTGTAGCCACGGGGCAGGTGTTGCGGCGGATGAGGTGACCGTAGCCTGCGTTGCACGCATCAAGCTGTAATACACGACCGGCTTGGCTTGCGAGGTGTGCGTTATGCCAACCGTCGACGCCGCCACTTGCGTCATAGCCCCCGTCGCGATATGAGGGAACCGTCAGGTGTGCGTAATCGTGGATAGGCTGAATTATGGCTGATTCATGGAGTGTAGAGTTCAGGGTTCGTTATGCCGAAACGGATGCGATGGGCTTTCTGCACCACGCGAAATACTGGGAATACTTTGAAGACGCCCGGACCGAGCTGCTCAAACAAAACGGCGTACGGTACCGCGATCTGGAAGCTCAAGGCGTGTTCTTTGTCGTATACAAAGCGTTGTGCACCTACCTCAAGCCGATTCGTTACGATGATCTCGTGACCGTTACCGTGTCGGTCGAGCGCGTGACGCGCACGCGCGTGGACCACAGCTACGTCGTGATGCGCGACGGCGTCCGCATGTGTGAAGCGTCCAGCACGCTGGCGTGCATTGGGCGCGACGGTCGTCCCCAACTCATGCCTGATTCGTTGTGGCAATGCGCGTGTCCTGAACATCGTGCGACGCGCGGTGCGAAAACATCAGCCTGTGCGACCTCACAGGACTGAGCGTCTTGCTGACCCCTGTCCAGCGGCGCTGGGAACGCTGCACATCGTCCGCCAAACAGCCCACGAATCAGACGCGTTCTAGAGCAATATCCGTTATTGTGTATCGCCGTATAGAGTCGATTCGCCGGATGAAACGATGATCCGACCGCTACACAAAAATAGAGCTTGCTCTAGAGCATCCTTACTCCAAGCGTAGCGCGTTAGGTGTATGTTCGGGTTGCGC
>CAZWWW010000239.1:0-5347 GCA_964637715.1 uncultured Phycisphaeraceae bacterium
TTTATTATTCCGTCGTTGACATAGCCACGCGGTCAATGGAATCAAGAGGAAGATCGGCGCTGAGGACAAGACCATACCCAGCGCCGCACCGCAGGAGATACACATCATCCACCAGTCCGGTCCGCGGTGCGGTGATCGCGTTTGGGCTTGCAACAAGGCGTGTGCCGTTCCCCGCGTCCGCGGAGGCTCCGGCGTCGGGTCGAAGACGGCGGCTGTCGCTTCGTTGCGGTTTGACTGACCGGGCGAACGGAACTGTGCGGCGCGTTCAACAGCCCGCATCGCGAAGTACACAGCCAGTAACATCAACACGGCGCCTGGAAGATGCGGCTTTCCTTCGTGAGCCATACACACCACGACCGGCATGGCTGTGAAGAGTAGCGCCGCAACAAGCCCCGCCCGCTCCGCGCATTGCCCGGACCACCGAGCATCGAAGGTCGTGAACCCAGCCCGTCCCTCCCCCCCTCCGTGCCTTCTTCCCCCCGTGCCTCCGTGCCTTCGTGCCTCCGTGCCTTCTTCCCTCCCTGCCTTCTTTCCTCCCACTATTCTCCGCGTGATCGCAAACACGACGAACACGCCCATCAACCCCCACGCGGCTGCGTAGGCGCGGGCGACGAGATAAAACTTTCCGAACTCATCCGGGTTGTCGAGGTAGAACGCGAGGTCGCTACGGACGTCGATCAGACCGACTGCGCCGCACAGTTTGATGAGCCCGCCAACGGGGTAGATCCACAGTCCGCCGTATTGATACAGTCGCGGGTCGAGCCGGAACGCGCCGGGTCTCATGCCCGCCAGCGCCATCATGGTAATCATTTCGTCGGGTTGATAGGTGTAGAGCCGATAGCGGAGGTAGATGCGGGCGATGTCTTCTTGTGTCGCGGTGAGCAGGATCGGACCACCGATGTGGTTTCGAGTCTTTTCGGGGCGATGTGTGGCGGTGGGATCGGGTGGGGGCGATGCGCCAGGCGGTATGTTTACTGGAGGCGTGCGCGGCGGGACCGCCTCGTGAATCTGTTGATTCCGTTCGGCGTCGCCTGTTCGATGGGGTCCGCGTGATGCCCGCACCGGATCAATGTCGACGTCGGCGCCGCGCGATCGAAGCGCTTGACCGGACAGTTTTTCATCCGCGTGGGCAAGGCGATAGATCTTTTCGCCGGACCAGGGTTCGTCGTCGCCGAACAGATAAGGATCGACCGCCCGGGTCGGCAACCCCCAGCCAAGACCGACGACGGAGGTGAGCACATAGAGCGCCGCGATGGCAATCAGGCATGCAGAATGACGGGCAGAAATACGCATAACGTCAGGCGAGTCGCGGCGCGGGCCTTGTTTTATCCGTTCCTGCGCGCCGCGCTGTGATTACATTCGTTCGGAACGCACGATCCCCCATCTTCATCGCCCGCCGTATCTTGACCAACATCTTATAGACGATTCCGCGAAGATGGTAGCCGCGTTGACGAGGGTCGTCGAAACACGGGTGTTTCTTCCCCCAGGGTTTTGAGCCACCGTGCCCGTAGCGATTATGGTTGCTTCGACGCACCTCGACCGCGTGCTGACATCGGTAACTCGCTACCTGTGTCTGGGGATCGACGTATTCGCAGACTGGTCCGTGGCGTCGGTCGCCGGGCATTTCGGTATGTCAAGGTAAGGCCCAATTCGGACGTCAGTCGCAAAAAAAAGTCGGATTCGCGACGGTCTTGACAGCCCGCGCCCTATCGTATATGCTTAAGCATATATGACTGTGACCCTGGCGACAACACCGGACGTTTTTCGAGCGTTTGCCGATCCGACGCGGCTACGGATATTGAATCTGCTGGCGGAGCGTGAGGTCTGCGTGTGCGATTTGTGCAGCGTGCTGGACGAGATTCAACCGAAGGTGTCTCGCCATCTGGCCTACCTGCGACGCGCCGGTCTCGTCGAAGTCCGTCAGGAGGGCAAGTGGAAGCACTATCGAATCAAACGTCAGGCACAGGGTTTGGAGCGAACACTGATCAACTGTGTGACGTCCTGCCTTCGCAAGATCGACGTATTACAGGAGGACCTGCGGCGCCTGCGCAGCGAGCCCGGTGCGTGTTGTGAGTAGGTGGTACGCGGCGAAAGCGGTCTAGTTGCAGCAACGATGATGGAACGCACATGTACGACTGATACGCCCAGGCGGCGCAAGAAGCTATCGTTTCTCGATCGCTTTCTAACGTTGTGGATCTTCATAGCCATGGCTGTGGGCGTCGGCTGTGGCTATTTCTTTCCAAGCGTCGAAGGTCTCATCCATCGGTTTCAGATCGGCACGACGAACATCCCGATCGCCATCGGGCTGATCCTTATGATGTATCCGCCGCTGGCGAAGGTGAAGTATGAGGAGCTCGGCGACGTGTTCCGCGACGTTAGGATTCTGGGGCTGTCGCTCGTTCAGAACTGGGTCATCGGACCGATCTTAATGTTCACGCTGGCGGTGCTGTTTCTAAACGGCTATCCCGAGTACATGGTCGGGTTGATCATGATCGGGCTCGCGCGATGCATCGCCATGGTCATCGTCTGGAACGATCTGGCCGAAGGTGATACGGAGTACGCTGCCGGACTGGTGGCGTTCAACTCAGTTTTTCAGGTGCTTTTTTTCTCCGTATACGCCTGGTTCTTTATCACGATTCTTCCACCGCTGTTCGGCTTGAAGGGCGCGACGGTGGATGTCACGATCGGGCAGATAGCCAAGAGTGTTTTTATCTACCTCGGCATCCCGTTTCTTGCCGGCATGTTCACGCGGATTTCGATGCTCACACTCAAGGGCCGCACGTGGTACGAAAGTAAGTTTATACCGAAGATTTCGCCGATCACGCTCGTCGCACTGCTGTTCACGATCCTCGTGATGTTCTCGCTCAAGGGCGACTACATCGTACAGCTACCGCTGGACGTCGTTCGTATAGCGATTCCGCTTTGCATCTACTTTGTGATCATGTTTCTGGTCTCGTTTTGGATGGGGCGACGGATCGGCGCCGGCTACCCCAAAACCACAACCATTGCGTTTACGGCCGCGAGCAACAACTTCGAGCTCGCCATTGCCGTAGCCGTGGCCGTATTCGGAATCGATTCAGGGGAGGCGTTCGCTGCGGTCATTGGACCATTGGTCGAAGTACCGGTTCTGATCGGGTTGGTGAATGTCGCCTTCTGGTTCCGGCGAAAGTACTTCGTAGCGGAGACGCGCACTGCGGCGGCGGTCACGGGCTGATGTGGATGAGCATTTGCGGTTTAGATCGATCGTCGGCGTGGAATAGGCACATTGATGGCCTTGCCTGCGGGCTTGTCCGTGATCGTGCGCTATGTTTCTGCTCAAGCGGCTGCTGTGCAAGCTCGCGAGTGGGATCGGGGGGATGTCGCCTGGTAACTGTTCTTGCCATGACATGTGGGTCCCTGCGACGATGGTTGCCCTGTTGCTCGCGCGGCGGTACACAACCCGAAGACATGAGGGCTTCGACGTGGTAGTCGCGGGGTAGCTCTTTTCCGGAGCTTGTCATGGGTCGTGCATTGTGGAAGAGAAGACGCCCACTCAGCCTTCGAGGCACGCTGACCCTGTTGTTTCTGTTGATGCCCACCATCGCCATCGGGCTGGTCACCATATTCTCGGCAATCTCGTACCGTAGAACGCAGCGCGATGCACTTATTGAAGAAGCAAGAACGATTCTTGCGTTACTGGTGCAACACCATCCAAAGATTGCAAGGGGAACGTCTAACCCGCAAGCGCGTCTGAAGGTGTGGAGCGGGCGGGTGGCGGAATTACCCGTCAGACAACCGAGGATCACCTATGCCGTGCTGGTCGACGCTGCAGGTGCCGACTTGTCCGCAGGCCGGCTCCGGGCGAAGAACCTCGTACGCGCGACGCCTGAGCACGCGGTCGTCGACCCGGATCATCTTAGCTTGATGGGAGCCCCGCCCATCGCTCATGTGGCGGCGCGCATTCCGGACGCGCCGGGCGCGATCGTTCAAATCGGACTGCGCGCCGGACCCGGCTGGGCGCATCTGGCCCACCTGGAAGACATAGCTGCCGTTCTGGCGATTACGCTTGTTCTCAATATCTGGATCATACGGCGCGGTTTGCGCCACCTCCTCGTCCCGCTCGAGGACATTGCCAGTGAAAGCGTGGCGCTGGCACAAGGGCGTCAAGCCAGGCACATCGTGGTGCGTGGTCCGGAAGAGATTCGGCATGTGGCGTCTGCATTCAACAAAATGGTTGAACGCGGCAAGAGCGACGCATCACGGATTGACGCCACGTTACAAGAACTTCGCGCGCAGCAAGAGGCCGCCGATTTCGAGCGGCAGCGTTTTATGGCGATGGTGGAAGCGCTGCATGAGGGACTGCTCTTCCTCGGAGACGACGGGCGCGTGGCGTACGCCAACCCCGAATCGGGTCGAATCCTCGGGCGCTCCGCCTCGAGCCTGGCCGAATTGAGCGTACCGACCGAATACCTTAAAGAGAAATCACCGGACGCCGACGCGCTGCTCGGGATGCTGTTGGGCTTCGACGATTGGCGTGCGATCGAAAGCAGGTCTAGTCTTGATCTGACCCTAGTGACGCTCCCGGCTGGTGCTCAAGAACCCGGCGGGCGGATGATCCTGCTGCGGGACCGGACGGAGGAGCGTAAGCTGGAACGGCTCATGGCCGAGCAGGATAAGATCGCCAGCATCGGCATGCTGGCTGCCGGTATCGCCCACGAAATCAACAACCCGCTCGACGGTTTACAGAATTGTCTAAGGAGGATTATCAAGGATCCGGAAAACACGGAGCAGATCGAACGCTACGCGGGGCTCATGACGGCATCGTTGCATCACATCGAGACCGTCGTGCGGCAACTGCTGAACCTGTCGCATAAGCGGGATCGATCCGTGCGAAAGATCGACGTGAACGAGACAGTTCAAAGCGCCGTTGATTTGGCGCGCACCGGGCAACGGTGGCGCGACGTCGAGCTGGACTGGCAACTGGAATCCGATCTCCCTCTCATCCTCGCGGATCCACAAAACCTCGCGCAAATGTTCCTCAACCTCATCTTGAACGCCGTTGACGCCATGCCGGCCGGCGGTACCCTCACGGTAACGACTCGACTCGCGCCATCACGACGCGACGGATCGAGCGAGGCTGGCGTGCTGATTGAGATTCGAGACACTGGGTTGGGCATCTCGCCGGAGGATTTGCCGCACATCTTCGAACCGTTCTTCACGACGAAAGGGAGCGAAAAAGGTACCGGGCTTGGTCTGTCGGTCTCGCGCAACCTGGTCGTGGAGCATGGTGGCGAGATCGATGTGGTGAGTGAACCCGGGGTCGGGACGACATTCAGCGTCAGGTTGCCCCGGTTCTTTCCGGTACGAT
>CAZWWW010000240.1:0-5343 GCA_964637715.1 uncultured Phycisphaeraceae bacterium
GGCGTCGGGGCTGGTCTGCGTGGTGCCGACGACGATGTATCTGACTGCGCTCGAGGCGGTCAACGCGACCATCGTGTCCAGCACATCCAACATTCTCGCGGGCGCGGCGCGGGTGATCGCGCTGCCCTGGCTGACGGACTTGAGCAAGTGGTACCTGCTCAAGACGGACGGCGTGATCCGCCCGTTCATTTTCCAGGATCGCGAAGCGATCGAGTTCAACGCGTTGACTGAAGACAGCGACGAGGGATTCCGCCGCGAGAAGTTCCTCTACGGCGTACGGGCACGGTACAGCATCGCGTACGGTTACTGGCAATTCGCCGTGCGCGTCGACTTCGTGGTTCCGAGCTAGGGCACGCTCTTCTGTTGTATAGCGGTTGAATCTCTTTTTCATCCGCTGAAACGGCTCGATTCTGAGACGCTTATTATCAGAAAACGCGCTGGCGGTGGAGACGGTGCCGTGCGCTCAAACGCGATCAGCGCCGTTCATTCGGTGAACAGCGCACTTGGAATCAGTCGGGAGTGATCGATGGCCTACATTACGAACAACGATATCGCGGATCGGTTGGGCAGCGCCGCGTATGTGCAGCTCACGGACGACGACGGGGACGGTGTTGCGGATACGCCCGTGGTGGACGAAGCGCGGCTCGGGGCCGAGGGTGAGGTCAACGGCTATCTGGCTAGGCGCTATCTGGTACCCGTCGACGTATCCGTACATACCGAGCTCGCAGATGTGCTCAAGTCGGTCACGCTCGACGTGGTTGAGTTTCGCTTACGCCTGCGGCGACCTCCGATTGGACGAGATGCGGTGCGACGCTATGAGCAGACGCTTGTGTGGCTGCGTGGTGTGGCGGCGGGACGTATCGAGCTGCCGGCTTCGTCCGAACTGGAGACGAACACCGCGCTCGGTCCGCTCGCTTCGAGCTCCGGCGAGGAGCGGTTACTAACGCGCGACGAGCTGCGCAGCCACTGACGGCACGTGCGCTGCGGTGCGGGTCTGGAACAAGCTCTTTGGGTATGTAGCGGTCTACCACCGATTCATCCGGTGCGCCGACTCGATACGGCAACACACTACCACAGACAATGGTGATATCGCGTTCGCGCTACCGGGTTGTCTTGCTGCAAAAGGATAGGGCTGGTCATGCCAACGGCGGATCGGACGACAATCAAGGCTGCAATCTCGGGACTGGCGACGCAACTCCGCACGAATCTGGTGGCTGATCCGCCCACGGTATCGGCACCATTTCGCGGTGTTTCGATCGGACCGGCCACCGGCGATGAATTCGCGCGGCCGTTTCTGGCGATCACCTTGCAGCGCGCTCGTCCCATCGCAGTGACGGACAACGACCGGCTCTTCGAAGTATCAATGACGATGAGTGCGTTCGTCGATGTCGTGGCTTCTGACCCGCATCCGACGATTCTTGATGCGATCGGGGCGATCGAGGATTACCTCGATTCGATTGTGGATACGGGCGTGATCGCCGGTGCGGAAGGGTTCGATGATCGCACCTGGAAGTTCGGTTATCCCCAAGCCACCTCCGGCACCCGCCTGGCCTCGGCGGCGGCGGCGGAAACGTTCATCGTCAAGGTCGAGCGGCTACGCAACCGCGAACCGGCTCCGTAAAACCAGGCACGTCGTCGAGCGGCGTGGTAGACGGGGCGTATGGTGGTAGTCGGAGAGGTGATGGAGCGACACGATGATCTGGATTCTTGCGACGCGTGGGGCATCGACCAAACTGCGGGTAACGCCCTTTACCGAAACGGCGATCGTAGGTGTGCACAGCATTGTCTACAAGCCCGGTATCGAACCGGTGCCCCTGTCGGGTGACGACACCGCACAGGGGAATCTCGGCACGTACGCGCGCGGTTTGCACCGGGTATCCGGAGTGGTGTTCGCCCAGGATGGCTCCGTCGCTGAGACGCTGTTCGGCATCACCGCGGCGATCGACCTGGTCATCAAATACCGGGCCAACGGTCAAAAACGAAAACGTACGCTAAGCGACGTGCTCTTTGTGGGGGACGCCACGGTGACGTTTCCGGCGCTCAACGACGGCACCTCGGAACTGATCGGCGTTCCGTTCCGCGTTCAGATTCCCGAAGGTGATACGCTCAGCGGTCACATCGTCGACGCCGTGGATAGTTAGACTAAAGCAAGCTCTCTTTTTGTGTAGCGGTCGAATCATCGTTTCGTCGGGTGAATCGGCTTGATGCGGCGATACACAAAAACTGACTATGCTGTAGGCACCGTTGTTGCGTAGAAAACGAGATAAGCATGGCCAGACAAACAAGGACTATTCTCGAAACCGCGCAGACGGCGTTCGAGTCACAGGCGCGGGAACTCGAGGCGACGCGCGATCGCCAGCTCCGGGCCGTCGTAACCCGGACGGCCAGTGGATCGGGTGACATCGGTCACACGTTCGGGCTGAACCGCAAGTACCGGCTCGTGTTTGTTCGTTGTCATTTCAGCGGCGGAACCGGTACGGCGGCGTTTCAGGTGAGTGTCGATTCCGGAGCCGGCGCGTCGTTCGATACGCAACTATTTACCATAACGCAGGCGGGAACAAACAAAGACGTTCACCTGCGCATCGACGGAGGTGCGCTGCTCGACCCCTCGCCGTGGACCTTCCAGGCGAGCGACAGCGTGCGTATCGATTGGACGAACCCGGCCAGTGGAACCATGAACTGGGGACTCGAAATTGGCTTGGCGCTGGCTTCTTAGCGCGGTTTCTGATGCCGTATATCGCCGAATCGAACCGTATCACCGGATGAAACAGTGATTCAAACGCCGCACAAAAATAGAGCTTGCTCCGGCCCCGCGCGAATCAGGAACGCAGGAGGAAACGCATGATACCTGAAACATTCACAGACGACATAGCCCCCGCGCTGCCGTCATCACTCAATGGTCCGTTGCAGATCGTTGATCCCGGGAATCAGAACAGTTGGATCAAGATTGATCCGGCCAGCGCCATCATCAATATGACCGGCGGCGCGCGGCCGAAGCGCAAAGCGATCATTCCCTACTCGCGCGTCTACGCGACGGCCACCGCCACGGCAATCGGCGTTGTCCTGCCGGCGTATTATGTAACGTCGATTACCAACGGCGGGTTCCACGGTTCACCGATTCCCATCCCGGCCGACATGGATCTGACCGAACCGGCCTCGGTGTACGTGCTGGTTGCTTCTCTTACGTCGTCAACGCAGACGGGCCCGGTGGTGCGTTTTGTGCTCAGCTACACCTACGGCAAGGCCAGCGAGGTGCCGACCGATGGGAGTATCACCTACGATTGGACGGCCCCGGATAACTGGACGGCGGACGAACTGCGCTCGGTCCTGCTCGACGATGGCAACGGGCGCACGTTCGCGGCCAACACGTTCGAACCAGGCGACGAGCTCGGTCTCCGCGTTTCACGGTTGGGCACGGCCACCGAAGACACGTTCAACAAGGCCGTTAAGTTCGCCGCGCGACTCGTATTTGAATACACGGCCAAGAACCTCTGACGATCGCACCCGTCAGTAAAGAGCAGACGCTACGCGTGTGGCGCTGTTATATCATCAACTCATCCGGTGAGACCACTTGCCAGCGCGCCACACAATCAGGGATCATTCAATCGTCAGGTTAGTAACGCTACTGGTCGTCGGTCACACCGCCGAATCGCCTATCCCGTCCGGCATAATCGATCAGCGCCGCATTGAAATCTTCCACACCGAACTCCGGCCAGAGTTGCTTTGTGATGTGCATTTCCGCATAGCTGATCTGCCAGAGCAGGAAATTGCTGACCCGCCGCTCGTTGGCCGTACGAATCAACAGGTCCGGATCAGGCAGACCGGCCGTGTAGAGCGCTCGAGTGACCGTCTGTTCGTCAATCGCCGCCGGTTCAACTCGCCCGGCGCGCACGTCCCGGGCGATGGCCCGCATGGCGTCCACGAGCTCATCGCGTGCACCGTAGTTCAACGCCAGGCACAGTTTGGTACCCGTGTTGGTCCTAGACAGCGCCACCGTTCGATCCATCTCTACCAACACAGACTCGGGTAGTCCTTCTCGTCGACCGATGTGGATGAAGCGAACGTTGTTGGACATGATCGTATCGCGCTCAGCCACGAGATACCGGGCGTACAATTCCATGAGGAAGTCGACTTCCTCACGCGGGCGTTTCCAATTTTCCGTACTAAAGCTGTATAGCGTGAGTGCTTCCAGACCCAGACGTGCGGCGTGCGTAACGATGGTGCGCACCGACCTGGCCCCCTGCTCATGCCCCTCAATGCGTTCGAGCGATCGCTGCCGTGCCCACCGGCCATTGCCGTCCATGATGATCGCGACGTGGCGCGGCAGGCGGCTGCGCTCGATGCCCAACACCTCGACCGGGTCCAATGGTGATATAGTGGGTACCATGTGCTCAAACAGTTGACGGTTGCGCGACGCCGATGAGCCGTCGCATGGGCTCGCCCACCAGCGTTTGCGTACGATCGGGTCCGACGCCGACCAGCGACACGCGGGTGCCCAGCAGGGATTCGATGCGTTCGACGTAGGCGCGGGCGTTCGTCGGAAGATCCTCGAACCGACGCACGCTGCGGAGATCGTCGGACCAGCCCTCCAGGAATTCGTACTCGGGTTCGACGCGCTCAAGTTGACGGACGTGGGCCGGGGGAGCGTCGAGGCGCACCCCTTCGAGGCGATACCCGGTGCATACGCCTACCCGTTCGAACCCGCTCAACGTATTGCGGTGAAGGAGGGGCACGTCTGTGACACCGGAAAGACGAACCGCATAGTGGCAGGCGATGGCATCGAACCAGCCGCAGCGGCGCGGTCGCCCCGTCGTGGTGCCGAACTCCTTGCCCCGTACGCGAATGCGGTCGCCGGTGTCGTCGCGCAGCTCGGTCACGAAGGGCCCGGAACCCACGCGTGTCGCATAGGCCTTGCACGCGCCGATGACATGGGCGACACGGCCTGGCGGAACACCGGCACCGGGACCGATCCCGTGGGATCCGGTACTGCTCGACGTGACAAACGGGTAGGTGCCGTGATCGACGTCAAGCAGTACGCCATTGGCTCCTTCAAACAAGAGGCGCTGGCCGTCCAACATGGCATCGTGCAGCAGTGTCGTCGTATCGCAGATAGCCTCCCTGAGTCGATCGCGCGCCGTACGCAGATCAACCACAACCCGATCTTCGTCAAGATCACCGTCGCCGCCGACTGTGGCCCGGAGTGCGGCCCGTTTTGTAGCGATAATGCTGCGCACGCGTGCCTCGAGCGCGTCGTCGTGGAGCAAATCGGGAAACCGAACGGCGGAGGATCGGCGCAGCTTAGCCGAGCGGAAGAGCGTCGGTTGGGGAAAGGGGGGGCCCCCA
>CAZWWW010000241.1:0-5322 GCA_964637715.1 uncultured Phycisphaeraceae bacterium
GGGTCCGGGGATTTGGGGAGCCCGGGGTTCCGTTCGCGCGTTCGTCCGGGGGGCCTTTGGGGCCGGTTATTTGGTTGCGCGGGCCCCGAACCCCCTGGCTAGCATCTGCGGGCGCGTGTGCGGCGCGCCGTGTGAAGCGGCTTGTCGACGTGGGTCGGTGGATCAGGCCATCTCGATCAGAGCGCTCAAGCGGTTCGTTACCGACCGGTACGGACCGGAATCGTTTACACGGGAAACGCTCAAGCCCATCGAACTACTCAAGCGCGTGATCGGGCACCGCCGCAAGCGGGACTGCTCCGGTTTAGAGGAATTGACCGCATTGCGTACGAACGTGGATCGTGTTTCGTCCTCGACCGGCAAGGGGACGCCTATTGCGATCATCGGGTCTGGTCCCGCGGGGCTTGCCGCGGCGCACGATCTGGCGCTGTTGGGATACCGCCCGACGGTGATCGAGATGGAGCCGATTCCCGCCGGGATGTTGGCGGTCGGCATACCGGAGTATCGCCTGCCGCGTGCGTTGATCCGTGCCGAGGTCGAGGTGATTCGTTCACTCGGGGTTGAGTTTCGCTGTAATACGACGGTCGGTAAGGATGTGACGTTCGCGGAGCTGCGCAGGCAATTCAAGGCCACGATTATCGCTATTGGTGCGAAGTGTTCGCGATCGATTCCCGTACCGGGTGGTGAAGGTCCGGGTGTCATCGGCGGGGTCGAGTTTCTCCGTGACGTTGCGGTGGAGGATAAGGGGGCCGGTTCCACGCTGAATCAACTCGGAAGGCGCGTGGTCGTGATCGGGGGCGGCAACGTAGCGTACGACGTATCGCGCACCGTGATCCGGCAGGTGGGTTATGACGTGTCGCGCAGCGTGCTGCGGCAGACGCAGGTTCGCGATACGCATCTCTGCTGTCTGGAGAGTCTCGAGGAGATGCCGGCGGACGACGTTGAGATTCTCGAAGGTCACGAAGAGGGTGTTCAACTGCATCCGTCGTTCGGTCCGGTCGAGATCAAGCGCGATGAGCGTGGTCAGGTGACGGGGGTTACGTTCAAGCGCTGTCTGCGCGTGTTTGATGAGACGGGTCGGTTCGCGCCGCAGTTTGACGAATCCGATCTGACGACACTCGAAGCGGATACGGTGGTCTGGGCGATCGGTCAGCGTCCCGATCTTTCGTTCGTTTCTGGTGCGGAAGATCTGAAGTTGAACGAGCGCGGGCTGATCGAGTGCGATGCCAAGACGTTGCGCACGAGCGCGCCGGATGTATTTCTGGCGGGCGACATTGCGTACGGACCGCGCTTACTTATCGACGCCGTGGCCAGCGGCAAGCGTTGCGCTCGCTCGGTTCACGCGTTTCTTTCCGGTGAACCGCTTGTCGAACAACAGGAGATCATCCATCTGAACATCCCCGACTATGCCCGCGAGCCGGATTACGAAAAGATTCCGCGCACGCCGATTCCAACGCGCTCAGCCGATGAGCGGCGCACGAGTCAACTGTTGGGCGTTGAGCTGGGGTACGACGAAAGGGGGGCCAGGGTCGAGGCGTCGCGTTGCTTCGATTGCGGGGTGAACACGATCTTCGATTCGGAAACGTGCATTCTCTGCGGCGGGTGTGCCGACGTGTGCCCGGAACTGTGCCTGCGTCTCGTGTCGTGCGATCGGTTGACCGGCGACGACGGCTTGGGCGTCGCGCTTCGTGCGCAGTATGGCGACGTCGATCTGTCGACGATGTCCGCGATTGTTAAGGACGAAGAACAGTGCATCCGTTGTGCGCTGTGCGCGGAGCGCTGTCCGGTGGGTGCGATCACGATGGAGCGGTTCGGTTTTTCCTGTCGTTGGGATGGTGTTCCGGCCTGAGCCAAGGAGCATTGGTGATGACGCAATCGGTTGAACAGATACACACGAGCCAGCGGTTCCGCGCACCGGCGAGCCGGCGCGATTTTTTGGGACTGGCGGCGGCGTGGTCCGGCATCGCCGCGTTTGTGATGGCCATGCTGGGGGCGCTACGGTTGCCCATGCCGTCCGTATTTCCCGAGTCGAACTCGAAAGTAAAACTGGGACGCCCGTCGCGTTTCGCCATGGGTACGCCGGTGTATTTCCCCAAGCAGCGGGTCTGGTTGTTCCGCGATCAAAAGGGGTTTCATGCGATCTCATCCGTGTGCACGCACCTGGGGTGTATCGTGGAGCGCGGGGAGGACGGGGCATTCAGTTGTCCGTGTCACGGATCCAAGTTCGCGCCGGATGGTGCGCTGACCGGCGGTCCGGCGCCAAAAGGACTTGTATGGGTTGAGTTGACCGTTTCACCGGAGGGGTGGCTGGTGGCGGATACGCTGAAGGAAGTGCCCGCGGGCACGGCGCTACAGGCGTAGGCGCTGTGGGTGGCGCGCTCGAGGGCGAGCACATCAGGAGCGAGGTTATGGCTGATGGGACATTGAAGACACCCCCGCACGAAAGCGGCGGTTCCCGTGCGCCGCGCACCATCGGAGACGAGGGTGCGCTGCGCGCCTACTGGTCGAACCTGGTGAGCGTTCCGAAAGCGTTTAAGGACTCATTGGTTCGCCACGGCAAGCCGACGTCCGACCGGGCTCGTTCGCAGACCATCTTTTCGAACTTCTTTCTTCATGTGTTCCCCACGCGCACCCACCTTCACGCGCTCAAGGCGACAACGACACTCGGTCTGGGCTACGCCACGCTGGCGATGTTCATCATTCTCTGTTTCACCGGCGTACTGCTGATGGTCTATTACAAGCCTTCGGTGGACCAGGCCTACGATTCCATGCTTGACATCATGTACGTCGTGCCGACGGGACGTTTGCTGCGAAACGTGCATCGCTGGAGCGCCCACGCGATGGTGGCGTGCGTCATGCTGCACATGGCCCGGGCGTTCTATACGGCTGCGTACAAAGGACCCAGACAGTTCAACTGGGTCGTGGGGATGTTTCTGTTTGTCGTGACGCTCGGGCTCAGCTTCACCGGCTACCTGCTGCCCTGGGATCAACTTGCCTACTGGGCGGTGACCATCGGCGCCAACATCGCCCAATCGCCGCGCGAACTGACCGACGCGCTCGGTATGACACAGTACTTCGATATTGGTGGTCTGCAAAAGGAACTGCTCTTGGGCGCGCACTTCGTCGGTCAGGAGGCCCTTATCCGGTTCTATGTCTTACACGTTATGGTTTTGCCGGTGGTGACCTGTGCGTTGTTGGGGGTTCACTTCTGGCGAATCCGCAAGGACGGCGGGCTGGCGCGGCCGCGGGTGGCCGACGAACCGGCGGACGCGGGCGTGTCGGGCGACGGCGCGGGGGGCAGCGCGTCAGTGATAGCGCCTGTTCCCTCCTTGAAGACCTTTGGGCTTATGGGGTTGATGCACGGGCGCACCCCCGCGGTCAACCGTGAGATGGAGAACACGATCCCCACCTGGCCTCGGGTCATGTACGTCGTGGCGGCGGTGTCCATGGTGACCGCCTTGTTGATGCTGCTGCTCGGCATGTTTTTTGACGCCCCGCTCAAAGAAATGGCGAACCCGTCGGTGCCTGAGAACCCGGCGAAAGCGCCGTGGTATTTCCTCGGCTTGCAGGAGCTGGTGTCCTATTCGGCGTTTATGGGCGGGGTCGGTATTCCGGCGATCGTGGTGCTCGGGCTGGCGCTGGTTCCGTATCTTGATCGTGAGACAGAGGACGTCGGTATCTGGTTCAGCGGGCGGCGCGGAAGGCGCGTCGCGTTGCTGAGCGCGATCTTCGCCGCCGCGGCGGTGGTGGGGATGTTGTGGTTTACGGTTTCCTTCGGGTGGTTGAGGAACTGGGAGGCAACCGCGCACGTGCCACAAATCGTGATCACCTTGTTCAATCCGGGGACTGTGTTCGTGGCGCTGTTTGCTGCCTGGTCTGTTCTGATTGTCAGAATGACCCGTTCGACGCGTCTTGGTGCCGTAGCGTTGTTTACCTGCTTTGTTGTCGGGTTCTTGATCCTGACCTACTTCGCCACCGTACATCGCGGTCCGAACTGGGGTTTTTATTGGTCGGCGGCGGATTGGCCTGTGCATTAACTTCGCCGACGTCGGTACAACCGGCGCGGTCTTGACGGAACGAGCTTATGGATCCGCGACAAGTCAGATTGATGAAGGTCGTCTTGCTCGTTAGTTCGCTGACGTGCCTGGTGGTGCTGTCGGTGGCGGCGTACGAGGAAAACTTCACCAGCGAATGGCGATCGGCGCAGCGCGAGTACAAACAACAGCTAATCGTCACAGCCAAGGATGATGCGGCTCGCCAGTCGGCGGAGCACATGAAGATCGATCACAAGCAGTTGTTCCTTGGCGAATTGGGGGTGGTCGATCGATGCACGACTTGTCATCTCGGTATCGAGAATCCGGCGATGGTATCGCTGGATCAACCATTACGTACGCACTCGGGAACCTTACTGGCCAGTCATCCGGTGGACACATTCGGTTGTACGGTGTGTCACGGCGGGCGCGGGCGCGCTACGGAAAAATATGCGGCGCACGGGTGGTATGACGACGGGTCGCCGGTTCCGCATATCGAAACGCCTCTGCTGCGCGGTGATTCGGTGTACACGAGTTGTGGGCGGTGTCACGACGAGATCGATCTGTTCGGTGGGGCGACCGATCTGTTTGCCAAAACGGAGGAATCCGGAACCAGTGTACCCGTACCGATCGATTCGGCGTCGCTCCGCCGAACGCTGCCCGGGGCGGACCGCCTTGCCGAGGGGAAGCGATTGGTTGTGCAGTCGGGTTGTCTCGGTTGTCACAAATACCGCGGGCGCGGCGGAACGTTGGGACCGGAACTGACCTACGTTGGTGACAAGACGCGGCACGATTTCGATTTCATCCATGTCAGCGGCGACCACACGGTCGAGCAATGGTTGTTCGAGCACTTCAAGTTTCCGCGGGAGGTGTCGCCCGGAACGGTCATGCCCGATCTCGGTTTCACCGACCGCCAAGCCCGCGACCTTGCGCTGTACATGATGAGCCTGCACCGCAAGAACGCCCCGGCGAGTCATCTTCCGCCCCCCGCGGCGCTGGTCGGTGATGTCGAGCATGTACGTGGTGAGACGTTGTTCGGCATGTTTTGCTCCTCCTGTCATGGAGCCGACGGCTACGGTACGACGATGCGCGCTGGGTTGTGGCCTGGCGATGCGGACCCGTGGGGGCGACACTGGGATGCCACGGACGTTGTGGTCGAACGGCGAAACGACGTGGAGGTTCTGGTTCCGTCGCTGCATCACGCGGACACGCTGGCGACGGTGAGTGACGAATATCTCCGGCGGATTATCAGCTTCGGACGACCGGGAACCAAGATGCTCGGCTGGTCGTTAGA
>CAZWWW010000242.1:0-5318 GCA_964637715.1 uncultured Phycisphaeraceae bacterium
GTTCGGACGGGTGCTCTTCCGCTCTTGCGCTGATCAGAAGGCAGCGCGGGGTCGTTGGGCAGCGCCAGGTCGTTATCCCGGCGCACGAATGGGCGTGGCGGGAGATCGCGCATCTGGTCGCGGACAATCTGATCGAGAAGGGTCGGGTGCAGGAGTTCTACTACCGGGTGAGCGGTATCGTACGCGGGTACATCGAACGACGGTTCAGCCTGTCGGCTCCGGAAATGACAACTGAGGAGTTTCTTCACGCTTCGGCCACCGACACGCGGTTCGACGTCGAACATCGCAACAGCATGGCCACGTTTCTCCGGGCATGTGACCTGGTGAAATATGCCCGGCATGTTCCCGAAGCAGGCGAGGCGGACGCCCTACTCGCCGCGGCGCGGACGTTCGTTGAGCAGACGCGCACGCACTCGACGATGGAGGAGCGCTATGCGGCGAAAGAGGGACCGGTTGAGGAGCGTGCGGCATGATGGATTATCTGCGCGAACGGTTCGCGCCGGGTGCCGGATTCGGTTGGCTTTGCCTGGTCTTGGGAGCCGGGATCCTGGTGGTGTGGATGGGCTGGCGTAGCGAGCGAGCCCGGCCCACGGTGCGGTTCAGCTCGCTTGAATCCGCCCTCGCCGTTCCAAGATCATGGGCGGCGCGCACCCGGTTTGTTCCACCGCTGCTGCGTACGCTGGCGATCCTTGCGTTAATCGTGGCGCTGGCCCGACCGCAGGCAGGCGGTGCCTACCGGTCAACGCGGGAAGGGATCGCCATTCAAATGGTGCTTGACGTTTCGGGCAGTATGGCCGAGCAGGATTTCGTGGTTGAAGGTCGACCCGCACGGCGCCTCGACGCGGTCAAGCGCGTGTTCAAGGAGTTCGTGCTCGGCGGCGATGGTTTACGCGGGCGCGACAACGACTTGATCGGCATGACCACCTTCGCCATGTTCGCGGACACGGCGTGCCCGTTGACGCTCGACCACGGCAGTCTTGTCGATCTGTTGGACGACACGGAGATTCCCGGGTGGGTCAACGGACGGCAGGTTCGCGAGGATCAAGAGGCGGGGTTTACGGCGCTCGGTGATGCGATCGTGCTTGCCACGGACGACCTGCGCCGCGCGGGGGAGCAGGCGGTGGCGGGGGTGCCGGGTGCCGAGCCGGCTAAGAGCCGGATTATGATCTTGCTCACGGACGGCAAAAACAATCCCGCGCCGATGGAAGGTGTCGAAGCGCCCGACCCCATCGAAGCGGCGAAAGTAGCCGCCACGCTCGGCATCAAGGTGTATACGATTGGGGCGGTCGGTTCCGTAGCACCGCAACGCCGCGGCAGCATGAGTTTCTTTTTCCAACCGCGTGCGGAGGTGGACGAACCGACGCTCAAGGAAATCGCCCGGGTTACCGGCGGGCAGTATTTTCGTGCGACCGATACCGACTCACTGGCGCGTATCTATGAAGCCATCGATAAGCTGGAAACGCACCGCACCGGTGAGCGTACGTTTCGGGATAACGTCTGGGCGGCGCAACTGGCCATGTTCATTGGCTTGGGTCTGTTGATGCTGGAACTGTTGCTGGTGAACACGCGATACCGCCGTTTGCCGTAACAAGGCGCGGCTTGCGAATCATGAATCGATCGAATCTCTATTCCTGGCCTGTTTGGATTACGGCGGCGCTGGTCGTCCCGGTGATCCTCATGCTGCTGGGCGGTTTGACCGCGATCGTAACGGACGCGGACACGTTGACGTTTGATCGTCCCGACCTGTGGTGGCTGGGCGGGCTCGTACTGCTCGGCGGACTGATGACACTTTATGGCACGCTGCGCCGCCGGCGCGGGTTGGCACGCTTTGCGTCGATGCGGCTCGCTCCCCTTCTGGCCGGTCGGGTCAGCACGGGGCGACAGGCCCTTCGCGCCGGGCTGTTCGTTTCGGCGCTGCTGCTGCTTGTAGCGGCGCTGATCGGACCCCGCTGGGGCGTATATCTTGAAAAACAAAAGGTTCATGGCGTGGACATTGTCGTGGTGTTCGATCTGTCGCGTTCCATGTTGGCGAACGATCTTTCGCCGACGCGGCTTGCCGTCGCAAAGCGACGTGTACGTGAACAGTTGATCGATCGTGCGGCGTTTAAGCGCAGCAATCGTCTTGGATTATTGGCCTTCGCCGGTTCGACCTCGCTGCGATTGCCGCTGACGACGGATCAACTCGCGTTTCGCGCCAAGCTCGATGCGCTGCGCGTCGGCGACGTGCCGCGCGGTGGCACGAACATTGCGGGCGCGATTCGGCGGTGCGTCGATCTGTTTCATCGCTCCCCCGAAGAGGCGACCAAGATCATCCTGCTGGTCACCGACGGCGAGAACCACGAGGGGGATGCAGTGGCTGAGGCGCAGCTTGCGTGGAAAGAGCACGGGATTCGCGTGTATGCGGTGGGCGTGGGTGATCCGTCGCGCACGGTGGGCGTAGAGGTGCCCGCCGGCAGCGGTCGCTCGGGTCGCCCGTTGCTGTATGACGGGCAGATCGTGTTCTCGAAGCTGGACGTGGCGGGTTTGCGTCAAATGGCCGAGGTGGGCGGGGGGTACTATGTCCCGCTCGACGATCTACCACAGCTCGTCAGCGCCCTGGCGGCGATGCGCGGAACCACGCTCGGAACGGAAGAACATCTAAGACACAAACCGCGCTATCAGTGGTTCGTCGCAGCGGCTGCGATATTGCTGCTGATCGAGTCGATGATTTGGGAGGTGCGTCCGAATCGGGCGGACGTGCCGCGGCGCGTGTGGCAACAGGAGGTGCCGGTATGAGCCGAACGGTTCCAGCGAAGACAAAGGGGACAGCCTCGCGTCGTACCCTGCAAGGGATGCGCTGGGCGCCGTCGGTTGTGATCGCGGTAGTTGTTGGGGCGGGCAGCATCGCAGCGGCGAAGGACGTACCGGCGTCGGGCGTCAGTGAAAACGCTCCGGATGCGCCGATACGCGTCGATCCTTATGAGGCCGTGCATGAAGGCAATCAATTGTTTAAGAGTGGTAAGCCCAAGGAAGCGCTCACACTGTATGAGCGGGCTGAGCGGGAAAAACCGGACGCGCGTGAAATCGCTTACGCGGAAGGGTTGAGTCAATACCAGTTGGGCGATTACGAGCAGGCGCGCGCGCTGTTTCGCAAAGCCGCGGCGGGTAAGAACGATGCCCTCGCCGACGACGCGACCTACGGTCTGGGAACGACCTACCACAGCGACGCCCTGCTCAGCAAGGACGATCCCAAGGCGGCGCTGGCCAACCTTGAACAGGCCATGGAGCACTACCGGGCGGTCTTGCGCCACAACCCCCATCACGCCGCCGCCCGTGACGCCTACCGGAAAGCAGGGGCGGTCTGGCGCAGAATGAAACAACAACAGCAGCAACAACAAAAACAATCGTCTGACAACAAAGATGACAAAAAGGACCAGGATAAGAACCAACAGCAACAGGACAACAAAAAGAAACAGCAGGACAAGAAGCAGTCTGATCAGCAGAACCAGGATGCCGACAAACAAGAATCGTCGGACAAGCAGCAGGATCAACAGAAGCAAAACGATCAACAGCAAAACGATCGCGACAAGCAGCAGGAGGATTCAAAGCGTGATCAGGAGGAAAAAAAGAACTCGGCATCGAAGGAGCAGAATCAGTCGCAGCAACAGCAGTCATCCAAGGAGCAAGCGAAGCAGGTCTCCCGTGAGCAGGCGGAACGAAAGCTGCGCGAGATGATGCAGGCGTTGCGGGAGCGGAAGGACCGACGAAGACAGCCGCCGACGCGTCTCGCCCCCGTTCGTCCAGTGGATAAGGACTGGTAACTCATGCGCGGTACGGTTACATCTTGGTTGATAGCGGGGGTCTTGGCGTGGGGGTTGGGATCCTCGCCGGCGCTGGGGCAAGCGGGTTGCTCGCTGCGCGTGGACCAGCGCGTGCTGGAACTCGGCGAGGTCGTACCGGTCGAGCTCGTGTGTGTGAACACCGCCCAACCCGACGCGCCGCAAGTAACCCTGCCCGACGGGTTGAGCCTGCGATTAACGAGCGACATCCCGTCGCAAATGTCGCAAACCTCCATCATCAATGGGCAGGTGTCGCGTGAGTCGCGCTATACCTTTTCGCTCCAGTTGACGGGCACACGGGTGGGAACTTACACGCTCGGTCCGATCGCCGTGCACGCGGGAAACACAACCTACAAGACGGACCCTGTACGCGTTGTGGTGCGCAAGACGGATATAGCGACCGGTACTAAAGGCGACCGCCGCTTGTACGTCGAGATGACGGTGGAACCGACGTCGCTGTATGTTACGCAAACCTATCAGGCTACGCTCACGATCGGCATTCGCAAACTGGTCATCAGCGGACGAACCTACGACGTTGATATGCTGCGCCAGGTGCTGGACCTTAGAGCCAGCCAGCTTTCCATCTTTGCGGGCGGGCAGGCGCGGCAGAGTGAACGAACGCTGACCGACGCCAACGGTGAACGCCATCGCTACGTCGTCTACCGCGTCACGCAGCAGATTCGGGCGGACGAAGTTGGCACAACGCGTGTCGGTCCCGTGTTCATCAAAGCCCGTTACCCCACGGCCATTCAACGGGACGTGTTCGGGCGGTTGTCGTTCTCGCGCACCGCCAACGAAGTCGCCCGCGCCGACGCGGTAACCGTTACCGTCAAGGGACCACCGGTTGAGGGTCGACCCGACAGCTTCACCGGCGCGATCGGGCGGTTTCTTTTCGATGTAACCGTCAAGCCGACGCGCATTGAGCTGGGCGAACCGGTCACGCTGACGATTTCGATCCGCGGTGAGCCGCTCGACGGGGTCGCGGGACCGAACTTAGCGAACCATCCAGAGCTGACCAGCCGGTTCGATTTCGCCCATGAAGAACTCGTCGGCGACGTGGAAGGCGGAACCAAGGTATTCCGGCGTGCGATCTTTCCCCGGCAGGCGGGCGATCAGACGGTTCCGCCTATCGAATGGTCCTATTTTGATCCCACCGACGAGCGCTACGTTACGCTATCGAGTAAGCCCGTACCGATCGCCGTGGACCAGCGTGTCGGCGGCAGCAAATCGACGGTAACGCTCATGCCCGATCAGCCGAGCGAAACGACGACACCCAAGCTGACGGTTGTGTCGGGCGGGCTCTCGGGCAATTACGTCGATCCCGAGTTCGTGCTGGCCGACAGCGGGTTCTCGCTTACGTCGGTTCCCGCGCTGCTTTCGCTCCTTATTCCCCCGGTTTTTTGCCTGATGGTCACACTCACGTCGCGGCATCGGGCTCGACTTCGAGCGGATGCGGGTTATGCCCGACGTCGCAAAGCCCGGAGTCGATGCGAAGCCATG
>CAZWWW010000243.1:0-5313 GCA_964637715.1 uncultured Phycisphaeraceae bacterium
GGCGGCGCCCAGGTCACGCAGCGTGAGGACGTCGCCGTCCAGGCTCAGTTCAGCGTGGCGACGTGAGACCACCGAGAGCGGAATGCGGATCGTACAATCCTGCTTTCGCCCGATCGTGGTGATGCCGGAGGCAAGCGTAAAGTCGCGCCGCGCTCCATCCTCCCGAAACATAATCAGCTTGATCTTCATGGCACAGTGGTCTATCGGTGAACCGCCCTCGCCCCGTCAACCTGAAAAACAACCTCCGGTATACAAGGCGGGCGCTGTCCGGATTTAATTATAACCGCCCCCCAGTGTTCGTTCAAATAGCCCCCGGGTGTTCGAGCGGCTACGTAACAGGATCTGCGACGGTAAACAATGCTCGGGCAGGTCGTTCTTTCGCCCTAAGGCGGAAGGTTGACCTGCCATAGTCGAGGCAGGTGAACCCCCCGGCGTAGCGGGGCGAACTACCTGCCCTACCGCTACGCCGCCTAAAGTGTCATCCACCCTGTTCGAGCTTCGAGCGGGCGAGCGAACGTGTGGGCGGGTTCACGCCATCTTGACGACACGGGAACTGAAGCGTTCCCCGCCTGCGTGTATCGTCGTATCGAATCGGTTACAACCCCGGCCCGGCGTCGGCCTGGATGGACGCTCCTATCCGAGCGCCCTACGATGATAGCGTGAGTCCGGCTCCACCCACCATCGATGCTGAACATTGGGCCCCTGCTGTCGGCGGGCGGGCCGATCCGATGGGGCTGTACCTCCATATCCCTTTTTGTGAATCGAAGTGTGGTTATTGCGATTTCTACTCGGTAGCGTTGAAAGACCGGGATACCGCGCCGCTCATAGACCGGGTTCTTCGCGAGTTGGAGGACCGAACGACCGGGCGAGGAGCGGGTATCAGCACGGTCTTTTGCGGTGGCGGTACGCCGACGCTTCTGCCGGTCGATCAACTGTCGCGCGTGTTGGAGGCGATCCGGCGGGCTACCAGGGGTGCCCGTCTCGATGAGTTCACCGTCGAAGCCAATCCGGCGACTGTCGACGATGAGAAAGCGTCGCTGCTCGTCGAATCCGGTGTGACCCGCGTGTCCATGGGGGCGCAGTCGTTCTTCCCGGATGAGCTGGCCACGCTCGAACGCCTGCACACACCCGAAGACATCGCCCCGTCCGTGGCGATACTCCGACGAAACGGCGTGCCGCAGATCAACCTGGATCTTATATTCGGCATACCGGGTCAGACGGTCAACACCTGGGCGCGGTCGCTGAATCAGGCGATCGCGCTTGAGCCGGATCACATCGCGTGTTATGGCCTGACCTACGAACCGGGTACGCGCTTGACCGCTCAGCGCGCGACGGGGCGGTTGACCGCGTGTGACGAAGATCGTGAAGCGGATATGTTTCTCGAGACCGCCGAACGGCTCGAGTTGGCGGGGTACCGGCGGTATGAAACGAGCAACTTCGCCCGTCCGGGTTGCGCCTGTAAACACAATCTGATCTACTGGCGGAATCAGCCGTACATCGGTGTGGGACCTTCCGCGGCGGGATGCGTTGACGGTCGGCGGTACAAGAACGTATCCGACATCGCCGGCTACATCCGGTTGATCGACGAAACCGGACACGCGGAGGTCGAATCGGAGGCGATCGAAGGCGTAACGCTTATGCTCGAGATGATCCTCATGCAGCTCCGACTTGTTGAGGGGCTGTCGATCGCCGGTTTTGAGGCGCGAACGGGTGTCAATCCGTTGGCACTTTTTCAGGACGTGTTGCAGCGCCTCGCGCCGGAGCGGGTACTGTCCGTCAACGCTACCCATATCGCCCTGACGGGTCGGGGGCGACTTATCGGCGATCGAATCATGACCGAGCTCGCCTGCGCCCTTGATCGATCGTCAATCCCGCTTCCAGTCCTCGCGTAACCCCTTTCGTTGGCACGTGCATGTAGTAAGGCAAGAGGGATACACCGGTCACCGGCACCCCTCCGAACTCTGCAAGTCCCTTTCCGATACATCGTGTCGTTGGTCCGATCGTAGTGGGAAGTGTGATGGGGTCCGGATTCCCCGGTGGTGCGGGCGGCGTAGGTACCGCGTACACCGACGTTGAAGTGTATCCGGATAGCAAGACGGCAGCGGCGAGGTCCGGATCAACCGTTTCCGGCGGGCTCGGGCACGCCAGACTTGTCAGGGTTCTCCCTGAATCGTACCTCTTGAGGGGTGTCTCCGGTGAGGGGAAAGAGGAGTCGGTGCATCCGCCGCGTGGGGGAACACGCCGCGGCGATGCCCGCGCACCGCCTCATTTCCTCGGACGTCAGAGACCGCCGCGATTATACAGTGTCGAGCACCGTCGTTCCTGCCGATCTGACGTGCCGATCGCGTATCGCCGAACGTGAGGGGTGAAATCCGCTGCGCAAACGCGTACCGGATTGTCTGAGGGGGAAGGTGGATGAACTACGTGCGAAGACGCTGCGCGGTCGCCTGCGCGCTGCCGCTGCTGGCGGTGATCGGGTGCGGCGGCGCGGATGCGGGTGGCGGCGGGCTGTTCGGCTCCGGCGTCGACAACGGCAAGGAGTTCGGCGGCAACGCCCAATCAGCCTCGAAATACCGTGACACGCTTACGTCCGATGAGGCGTTCCACCTGTTACGCCGCGCCGCGTTCGGGGCTACGCCCGATCAGGTGGCGAACGCCGTTCGAACCGGACTTTCCGCCACCGTGGATGATCTGTTGCGGACCAAACCGGTTCCGTCTACCCTGACGGCGTTGGAAGAGACCTTCGAGGACGACATTCCGCGACGCTGGCTCGTTCATCTCATCGAAAGCCCCAACCCGCTTCACGAAAAGCTCGCCCTGTTCTGGCACGATCGGTTTGCCACGTCGCGTCGCGTGCTCTCGGGACGCGACCGAGGACTCTCCGTTCTTCACTGGAACATGATTCGCGCCAACGCACTGGGCAACTACCGCAGCTTCTTGCAGGAGCTGACGATCGATCCGCTCATGCTCATCTGGCTGGACGGTGCGAACAGCCCCAAGCAAAACCCCAACGAGAACTACGCCCGCGAGTTCTGGGAGTTGTTCACACTGGGGCGTGACACGCTGTACACCGAGAACGACATCAAGGAAAGCGCCCGGGCGTTTACCGGTATAACGTTGCTGCGTGAGAGCGACTTGGACGCGCGCCCTATTTTCGACTTGCTCAATCATGACGAGACCGACAAGACCATCTTTCCCGGGCGCACGGGTCGGGCCAATTACAACTACCTGAGTATGATCGATCTGACGCTCGAGCAACCGGAGGCGGCTAACTACGTTGCCCGCAATATGTTCATGTATTTCGTGCATGACAATCCCTCCGATGCCCTGGTACAAAGTCTTGCCGATACGTTCCGGCAGGCCAATTACGAGATCGCTCCGCTTGTGCGTCGCATTCTCACCTCGCAGGCGATGTTTTCCGAGCAGGCACGCAGTACGCACGTCACCTCGCCCGTGGAACATGCGGTGGCGCTGGCGCGCACGCTGAACGTTCGGGTCTTCAGTGAGGAATCGCAGACGGGTGTTCTTGAACGATTGGCCCGCGATCTGCGCGACGCCGGACAGGAATTGCTCAACCCGCCGGGTGTTCAGGGGTGGGGTGAAAACAAGTTCTGGTTGGAAGATCAGCGCATCATCAACCGGGTCTCGGCCTTGCGACGCGTCATGGAGATGGAGTTCGGTCCGAATCACGAGGAGGACCTGCCCTTTGACCTGCTCCCCTCGCGTGACCGGTGGGATCAGCGAGATATTCGTAACGAGATCGTCGACACGATGGCCGGCGTGTTTCACCTGAAGCTTTCCGAAGAGGAACGCGCCATCTACGTCGAGGTGCTGGATCAAAACGGGTGGCGCGCGTTCCATCTCGAGGAGCCCGATCGGCAGCCGCAGCACGTGTTTGAGCTGATCCGCCTGATGGCCATGCACGAAGGCTTCATCGGGCGCTGATCGAGACGCCGCGTCGAAGGGTACCGTAGTCGGCCGCGCCGGCGGTGCACCACCCTTTGAATCTAGAAATCTACGAACCTGAGTCGGAGGAACGGAGCATGAACGGTTGCCGGGAATGTCGAGACCTGTCGCGTCGTGCGTTTTTGTCGAAGGCCGGGGTCGGACTCGGCTCGCTCGCTTTGGCCGACCCCATCCTGAACATAGTCGCGTCGACATACGCCCAATCGGCGGGTGGTACCGGTAATCTGCTTGTACTGTGTCAGCTCAACGGCGGTATGGACGTGCTGAGTTTCCTCGCACCGTTTCAGAACTCGGTCTACAAGAGCAAACGACCCCAATTAGCGCTGGGCGCGGACGACGTCGTTCCGCTCGCGGATCATCCCGAGTATGGAATCAGCAAACTGTTCCCGTTCTTTACCGAGCTGTACGACCAAGAACAACTCGCCGTCGTGCAACAGGTCGGGTACCCGAGTGCCAATGGATCGCACTTCGAGAGCCAGGAAATCTACGAGTTCGGCGTACGCAACCTGGGCAGTTCCGGGGCCAACGCCACCTGGTATGAGCGGTTGCGCAAGGCCTACTTCGACGAACCGTTCGGTGTTCTCGACACCCGTGCGATCGGCGATCCGAGCCGCTACGGCTATCCCGATACGACGTTCCGGCGCGGCGCGCAGGATGCCTTCGGTCGACTCGCCCGTCTCAAGATGAACGCACAGGACGAGAGCGCCCGCGCGCTGGCTTCCGCCTACGACCTGATCGACACCCGGGCGGCTCAGTTGCGGGACCGCACCGCGGAGTTCGAGTCGACCGGCGATGCGCGGGGTGAGTTCTTCCGTGCGGCGCAGCTCGCCTCGGCGGAACTCGGCACGCAGATTCTCAGGCTTGGCTACGGCGGGTTTGATACGCACGGCTCGGAGGACGAGGCCAACCCCAAGCTGTTTGGCCGACTGAACGATGAGCTGTCGCAATTCGTTGCTGATCTGAAGAACCTCGGGCTGTGGGAGCGGACATGCATCTGCTTCTATACCGAGTTCGGTCGGCGCAACGAAGAGAACGGCAGTCCCGGTACGGACCACGGCTACGGCGGGCACATGATGCTCGTCGGTCCAAGTGTCAACGGCGGTCTCCACGGGCAGAACGTAACGACCGGCGATCTCAACGAGGCGTCGCTCCCGTTCTATGTGGACTTCCGGGCGGTGTTTGGTACCGTCGTCAAGGACTGGCTGGGGTTTGATCCCGATCCGATTTTCAAGATCGGCGGCGAAACGTTCGACGACAACGTGGGTTCGAGCCTGTTCACCTAGCGCAGCGTAACAGCTTATTCTTAGGGTTCGTTGTGGGTGGCATGGGCAAACTTGTTTGCCCGTG
>CAZWWW010000244.1:0-5298 GCA_964637715.1 uncultured Phycisphaeraceae bacterium
CGTAACCTTAGTAGTGCTTTGTCACACCTTGCTTTTGGGGTGGCATGGGCAAGCAGCAGCTTGCCCGTGTTGATCTTGGAACATCCACGGGCATACAAGTCTGCCCATTCCACCCCGCGACACTCATCAGTTGAGCTGTGTCGGCGTATTCGTTGGCCGCTGACATTCCTGAATCTGAAAATCTCCATCGCCAATATCCGGTAGCGCATTAAGGATAGAGTAACGAATCCGTCGAAGAGTATTGAGAAAACTGACCACCGAACGCCCCTTGTCCAGGAAACGGATGCAGGAACAGAGACTGGTGGACGGTATCACCGTGTGAGCGATTGAATCCGGAAGCATTCCAGTCGTTCGTTATAACGGTGTATATGTTGTCCGATTGAATGCCGGCGGTCGGGCGCCGTTGGAAGCTTACATGCCCATCCGCGAACAGGCAGTTTTGTCCTTCACCGCGCGTTACGCCGCCGTGGTTCGGCGAGTTGAACGGTTGCCACGCCCGGGGTGTGTCGTCGACTTCGATCGGATCGCCTTGGGAATCTATGAACTCAACGGACGTTTTCGAATAAAACGGGCTTTTGTCGGCGGCGAAGATCTGACGCGCGTCGCTCGACTCGCGCGGTCGCGTATCGCGCGGCCCGAACGGCACCATATAGCCGTAGCTGACATTGGTGTATTGGGTGAAGTCGTAGTACAGTTCGACGCTGCCCGTCGGGTCCGGTTGGTCGCCGGAGCTCGGGCAGATGAACTGCTCCACCGTCAAATCTCCGGAGCGCACCAGCATCCAAAACGCGCGCGTAACCGACACGGCTGTGCTTCCCGCATCCGGTTGGGGTGGAGTTTGGGAAAAACTCGGCAGATGGCGCGCGTACCCGACTTCGCCGGCGTCAAGATTCGGCAGTCCCACCGGTCCCTCATCATGAACATAGTCGATGTTAGGATCGTTGGTATCGACTCTTGCCCTGAACGCAGGCATGGGCCACACCTCATCACCGGTGTCGTTCGCGTATATTTTGCTGGCTGTACCGATCGATTTGAGGTTCAACGAACAAAGCCTTCGCCGCGCGAGCTCCTTCGCACGGCTCGCAACCGGTGCGACGGCTGCAAGCAGCATCGCAAGGACCGCCACGATCGCCAGGATGTCGACGAGGATCAACCCACCAGGCCCATGTCCTTTGCCGGTTGTTCGATCCGTGGGCATGGTCTCTTTGTCTCAATCCAAATGCCGGGGGGCGGATTCCCTCATGACACAGTAGAGTCGATGTTAACACAAAACGCCCCGTCAATCGAGCCGGTTTTTTGCCCCGGTACCGGACAGTGTGCGAGACACTTTATGCGGCTTCGAGGTAGTTCGCCCGGCCCGCGCAAGCTCTATTCTTGTAGCGGTTGTCTCGCTGTCTCATTCCGGTCCTATCAACGCGAAGCGGAGCGCTACGCAATAAACAGCAAATGCAAGAAAACGGCCCGCACGCAAAGTGGTTCTTGCACGACGCGCGAAGCCGTTCACCTGTGGTCGGTAGCTTGATTTCATCCGGACATCGCAGCGGTTCGTTCCGTGTCGCGGCGGGCGTTCAATAACACCGCCCAAACCGGTTACGATGCGCGGTCGCGAGCGCGCGTGCTGCTCTTGTTATCGCTACGGACAGGCCGGTATGTTGAACGGGAACACGATTCCCTGGAACGCTACGACGTCGGCGTTGATGTCCGCGAAATTGGTATCCTGATTCGGAACGTTTGGCGTACCGGGCGTGCCCGGACCGCGAAGGTCCGATCGAGGCGTGTCCGGAACACTTAGATTCGAGGCGACGAACTTCGCCACGTCGGCGTTGATGTCTGCGAAATTCGGTTGCGAACCGCCACCGAACGGTGACACAATATCGCCCCACTTGCCGGTTGCCACGGTCAAGGGCGTGGAACAGTTCGCGCCGGTCGCGTCGCACATACGTACGTCAAAGCGCGCCCCGGGAACGATCGGCTCGCCGAACAAATGCAGATTCCCTGCGGGCCAGACCTCGGCGTTTGACGGCGTCGATGCGCACAGAACCAGCGCGCCCGTCAGCGCGGGGTTCGGTGCGTTGGGGATGCTACCTGACGGACCCGCCCACCACACTTCACCCACCCGCGCCGGATCAATCGGCATCGACGCGATGGTGACCTGAATCGATTGCGCGATCGCGCCGGCATTAGGCGGCGTGATCGTAATATAGCGGCTCTTGAGTCCGCATACGCCGCTCGGGCAATCGGCGTCCGTCGCACATGATCCGCCGGCGTTCGTTCCCCCGACGCACAGATCGTCGCCGACAGTCGGTGGGTTCAATGTCGGCGTACTCATCGTTACGGTGGTGCAGAGAACACGGTCGCGTTTGTCGTTGAGGAATATATCGCTTCGGTCCTTGTCGTATCCGGACCAGCAAATGTACGATTTGGTTAACGACCCGGTACCGGTGGCCTTGATCTGGCAGTAGTCGCCAATGAGATAATAGCTCTGACCAGAAAGATCCGGCGGCGGATCAAAGTAGTCGAGCGTGTTCATGGCGTCGTTGATCTGAACGGGCGACGTCCAAGTGTTCCCGCCGTCCTGCGACAGCGTGGAATAGACGTTGGCCGCATCGGCGTTCAATACGCCGCCGTTTACACTTCCCGATTCGTTCTGGTAATACGCGACGTGAATCCAGCCGTTGTCGTCAACATCGAGCATGGTAAAAAACTGCGTCTTGCCCGCCGCCGGACCGGGAACCAGGGTCGACGTCCAGGTGTTGGCGCCGTCCGTCGATTTAGAGAGGTAAACGTCACCCTGATCGAGCGCCGGGTTGCCCGGGTTGGGATTGCGATTGGAGATGACATACAACCAGCCGTTTCTCGCACCGCCGCTACGGTCCATGTCGAAGAACATGTGGCCATTGATCCTGTGCCCATTGACGCCGTAACGCAGTGAGGTTCCAAGACGTTGCCCGGTGGCGGGAAACGTCATAAAGGACTTGTTCAAGACAAGCCCGGAGCCGCCACCGGTCACCTCGTGAAAACGAAGCCAGCGCGTAGCTCCGTTGTTGCTGATCGCCGCGGCCATCAGAAACACCTGGCCGTCGTTGGTTCCGGCCAGTGGCTGGATTTGGCTGCCCCAGAACGTGCTGAAGGTTGATATCGTCAACTCGGTTAGAGGGGTACCGGCGCCTGAAACCACTTGCAGGAACGAACCGGTATAGCCCACCCCGTTGACGCCGTAATCGTCATAGGCCAGATACACCTTACCGTCGTGCGTGCTGCCGGTACCACCGCCCCGTGCCGTGGTTCGATCTATGTCCACCATCTCTCGATCTTGAAAGACGTTTTTGGTACGCTCAAAGAAGAGTGAATAATTGGCACCGGAAGCAACGGACCGTGCGATCACGCAATGGGAGTTGTTCGACATCGTGTCGCGGCGAATCAAGGTGACAAAGAACTCGTTCGGGCTGTTCCCCTCGTTGGTCCAGGGATCGAAGGGCGAACCCGTATAGGTTCCTCCTCCGTTCGGGAAACCCCATGATGTCCAGCTCATGTTCCCGTCGACGGAATTGTGAGCCGGTGCGAGGCCCAGGAAACCGGGGTTATGCGCGACGATGATGTTATTGCCGTTCGTGGCATTGATCGCGAGCGCACTCTCTGCGCCGTCTGAAATGAACATATCAGCGCCGGGGGACCTTGATGCGCTTGACGACGATGACGGCAAGCCGGGTGCAACCCCTTCGTTACTGACCATATTTGCAAGACGGTCAATCTTGCCCTCATACGACGGGGGAACAGGGCGCTGATTGTTCGCGGTATCTTGGACGCGGGGTTCGGGGAACCAAGCCCCGTGAAGACTCGCACGTGCGGGATAGTGCTTTTGAGCAGCCTGTGCGTGATTCAACAATCCCGTTACAGCCATCGTCGCACAAACGACGCCGGTAACCATCCCTTCCCGATTCATGGCCTGTACCTCCCGAGTCATACTGATGCCATTGACTCAAGCAGCACGGAGCCTATGAAGAAAAGCGACCGGGCCGCTTGATACCCGAATTCCATCCCTCGTTGCACTGGCTGAACGGTGAAAAAGTTCGTACCGTCAACCAATCAACGCCATCCCAAAAGCGCGGCGATAGGCCCGGTGGTCGCTCGTGCCCGATAACGGAGCAAGAACAACTCTAGCATATCAACGGCGCAAAAGTCAAGCGAAAGTTCAGGCATTTTTAACGCCGATCGAGTTTTGCGTTTCTTGAGGCCCTTCGGTGGTGTTGACGCTTGAATCCTTGTATTGTTGACCGTATCGGATTCGTGAGAAATGGCCAAGGTATTCTCGCCACCGCACAACGGCGCGTCACCTTGATTCTGGCCTATGCCTGATGGGTAGGGGTTTGTCAGCGCGTACAGGCGGCGAGCAAACGCCGTGACGCCATGGGCTTCGATGCCAAGAAAAGGCCGCCGCGGACGGAAAGGGAAGCAAACCAAACCGCGACGGCCCCGCGTCGATCACTACCCCTATGGCGCTCGCCCGACAAACTATTGCGGGCAATCGTTGAAATCTTTGCAGGGTGTCTCAGGCGGAGGCCGTGGGGTACGCAGGCGGGGCGGGATAAAAAAGAGGCCCTGGTTCAGTGAACCGGGGCCTCGATCGAATTATTTCGTTTCGGGTTGATTGTCGGACCTTGTCGCTACGATCGAACCACCCTTAGGGGTTGTCGGACCGTCGTTGCCGACCTTGTCGTTTTAGCGGCGTTTGCGGCGCAACGTCGCCACGGCCCCCAACGCGAGCAGCGACATCGTGACAGGCTCTGGCACATAGGTGCCCCGGAGCGTGAATGAATCGAACGATCCGGTATCATTCACCGAGTCGTCGATCACCACGAGCGTCCACAAGCCCGCACCGGCTGTGCTGCCGTCGACAAACTTGTTGAACCCTTCACCTGGAGCGCTCAGCGGAAGGTAGGTCCCCGCGAACAGTTCGCTACCGAACGGTGCGGCCGCCGAGGCGGTATCCGCAAACGTCAAATCGACGCCGTTAATCTCGATGCCATCACCTTGATCTTGAAGCACCGTGATCGCGCCGACGGTCGGCTTGATCAGGTAAAACTCAAGGTCATCCGGGTTCGTGTGCGACAGTCCGGAGATGTCCAACTCGAGCGACGTTAGGTCGCCGATCTCACCCGGCAAGGTAAGCGAGAACATCGTCAAGTTCGCGTCCTCGATCGGCCTACCCATCTCAGTCGCGCTGAATGGAATCTGCGCCGACGCCGGTCCGGCCATGGCTGCTATCAACCCGGCAGCCAACAAAAATGCTGAAATGCT
>CAZWWW010000245.1:0-5291 GCA_964637715.1 uncultured Phycisphaeraceae bacterium
ACCGGCGCCAGGGCGACGGGGATCTTCTCAAGTCCCATTGAGTCGGTCATTGATCCCAGGCTCCTCTTTCCTCATTACGCGGCCGCTTCGGACATGGTCGGCGTCTTGTTGATGATCTCCTTGAGCACGTCGTCTACGTTGATACCTTCCGCTTCGCCTTCGAAGTTGAGCAAGACGCGGTGGCGCATGGCCGGCAGGAAAATCGCTTGCACGTCGGAAAAGCTGGCGTTGAAGCGCCCGTCGAGCAGGGCTTTGAGCTTGGCGGTCAGCGCGAGCGTTTGCGCGGCGCGCGGGCTCGCCCCCCATCGTACGTACTTGTTCGTATCGGCAATGGCAAAAGGTCCGTTCGGGTGCGAAGCCATAGACAGGCGGATGGCGTAGTCCTGCACGTGCGGGGCCATCACGACCTGGCGCACGAGGTGTTGCGTGCCGATGATCTCGTCTCCGGTCATCACCTGCTTGATCTGCGGGTGGTACCCGGTGGTGGTGCGGTCGAGAATCGTCTTGAGCTCGTCACGACTCGAGTAGTCCACCACGAGCTTGAACATGAAGCGGTCGAGCTGCGCTTCGGGCAGCGGGTAGGTACCCTCCTGTTCGATGGGGTTTTGGGTGCCCATAACGAAGAACGGCTCTTTCAGTTGATGATGCGTACCGCCGACGGTCACTGAATGCTCCTGCATAGCTTCGAGCAGGGCGGATTGTGTCTTGGGCGTGGCGCGATTGATCTCGTCCGCCAGCACGATTTGAGCGAAAAGCGGTCCCCGCTGAAACACGAAGGATCGCTGCCCCGTTGCGGCGTCTTCGGAGATAATGGTTGTGCCGATGATATCCGCCGGCATGAGGTCGGGCGTGAATTGGATGCGCGAGAACTTCAGATCGACCGCCCGGGCGAGCGTGCGGATCAGATAGGTCTTGCCCAGCCCCGGTACACCTTCAAGCAGCACGTGTCCCCCGACAAACAGCGCGGTCAGAACACCGTCTATGATCTCATGGTGACCGACGATCGCCTTGCCGATTTCGGTGCGGAGGGTCGTGTATTTCCTTCGAAGTTCTTCGGTCGCCTTCTGGACGGCGGGATCGATTTCCGTGGCCATATTGAGCTCCTAGGTCAGTTCATTCATTAGAGCAAGCTTTATTCTTTGTGTAGCGGTCGAATCACTGTGTTATCCGGTGAATCGACTCGTTACGGCGATACACGATAATAGACAACGCTGTAAACGGTTCATTCTTCCGTATCTCGCTTTTTCTTTTTTCGACGCAGCAAGCGCGCGGTCGTTGATTCATCTTCCGTTTGTCCGGTCCGCTCGTTCGAGGGAGCGCTCCCGGGTTCGTCGGAAGCGCTCGATGTCGCACCGCCGAGGGCGTCGCCGAGATCACCCGCCGGTTGCGTGCCGGTTGCGTCACCTACATCAAAGCGTCGACCTGCATGACGGCGCCGTTTCGGTCGAGCGCCGGTCGTGGTGACATCGGGTGGCACCTCATCGGAGTCGAGCCCTTTGCGAACGTCGCGGCGCTTGCCTTTGAGTCGTTGCAGCGATGAGGCGCTTCGCTCACCGGCATAGGCCAGGGCGGTCACGCTGTGCGTTACGTAATCGAACAGCGGCCCGATGTAACGAAAACGCAGGCACCAACCGACTACTTCCGCGAGCAGGAACGCGCCGAACACGCCCCACATGGGCGCCCGGTAGAGATCGAGACCAAACAGCAGAAACGCGAGTACAACCAGTTCGACGGCTACCGACAGCGCCAGCCAACTCGCCAGACGGCGCACAGCCACGTCGAGTAGAAACAACGGCAGGAACAACCACGACAATACCCACGCCCACACCGGTCGGCGGGCGATGGCCGGGGGTAGATTGTGCGCGAAGACCTTGGCCTGCACCGGGTCGCCGACGAGCCATCGACCCCCCGAGACGTCAACCACGCGGCGTAGCAGGGCTTCGTTCGTGGCGCGATCACGGAACTCCGGTGAAAACGGGACCGAAAGCCCCGTTCGTACCGTGCCGAGGAACCGATCGCCGTCGTACACTTGAATACTGGCCAGGTATTGCCCGGATTGTTTGGCGTCAAACTCAACCTGATAGTTCCCGGGTCCGTTTTGCGAGAAGGTCAGCGGCACGGCGTCGTGATCGGGACCAATGAGCTTGCCGCGCAGCTCGAGGTTGTTCAGGTAGCCGGCGTCCATGTCGAGCGCGTCAATGGTGATGCGTCCGTGTTCGCCGTCGATGTGCGTGGCGGTGTCGAAGTTAGCCGGCGTATCCTGCCTCATGCACCAGCGCACGGTCTGCGCCCAGAACCGGGCAAACCCGCTCCAGTTCGTCCATTGTGTACCCCAGCGAGGCCAATAGCCGCTTGTGAAGGCGACGGCTTTGCCCAACCCGTATTGCCAGTGCGCCAGGACAGGGTCGTCGCCGTCTTTCGTGGCGCGAATGATCGGTACGAGTACGTTCGGGTTTTCTTTGGGCGAGGTGAGCACCATACCGCCGAGTCGCGGAAGCCCGCCGTCGCCCACCTGCGCGCCGAGCAGCGTATCGCTGTCGCCGGACACGATCTGTGGTTGGAACGCTTCGTCGATAATCAACGGGCGCCGCACGACTTTCGATTCCTTGGTGAAAATCTGCGGGAGACCCCGCGGATTGCGCGCTGGATAAAAACGACCACCCGTTCGCCGGGCGATATCGACCAGCGTGCGCTGTTGCACATGAGCACCCCAGCCGATGCCCACGGTGGAAATAGTGATCTTGGCGGCGGCGTACTTGTCCAGGAGCGCGGGCTGCGGAGGTTGCGGGTCGCCGTCGCTAAAGATGATGACGTGCTTTTGCGCCGCGTCCTTACCGCGCCCCCCTGTCAATTCGTCGTAGGCCATCTTTAAGATGCGCGCGAAGTCGGGCATGTCCTGATTCTGCATACGATCCATGCGCGCCTTGATCGCGGCTTTGTTCGTCGCGGGTTGAAGGGGAATCTCCCAGTTCTCACCTCCGGGCGAGAAGCTGTACGCCAGCACGCCGATGTAGTCCTGGGAGCTGATCGTATCCACACTCTTTTTCGCCATCTCCTTCGCCCAGTAGGTGCCGCGGGCGATCTCACAACTGTGCATGACGAGCACGAGTGCGCCCTTGGGAATAACCTTCTTGTGTTTGATCTCGAACTGAACGGGCATGACTTCCTCGATCGGTGAACCGATCCAACCGCCTGCGCCGAACCCCTCGTCCCCGCCCAGCATGACCAGTCCGCTACCTAAATCCCGTACATAGATGGCGAGCTCTTCCTGCTGTTGTTCGGTAAACGCCGCCGCCGGTACGTTCGCCAGAATAATGGCCGCGTAGTTCATCATCTGCAACAGGCCGAACTCACCGAGCTCGCTCGTTGTTTTCATATCCAGCATGATATGCTCGCTGCGCAGGGCGTCGGCGAGCGGTCCGTCATAGTCGGGGTTACCTGTAACCAGCAGCACCCGCGCGGCTCCTGATACGAACGTAAAGGCACTGGCCCGGTTGTTGATCGCGATCGCATCGGCTGCGTCGTTGTCGGGCCTGAACACCGCTTCAAAGGTCTGTGTCCCCGTGCTGTTGATCGGCAGCTTGATGAAGAACGTGTTGCTTCCGGCTTTGAGATCAACGTGGCTTTGCGCGCGGGACAGCGGGATCAGCCGACCGTTTTGATACACGGACACCGACCCGGAGGTGGGTTTATAGCTGTGCAGCACCATGCGCAGCGAAACCTGCTCACCGTCGTAGGCGTGGGCGGGTGCGATCAAGCGGTCGAAGAACACTTCGTTGCTGTATTGATACCAAAGCGGAAGAACGTCGATGGGTATGCCGTCGGCGCCCGCGCGCTGCGCCTCGGACAGTACGTCACCCATGTTGTTGTTGCCGTCCGACATGAGCACGATACGCTTGGCTGTGTCCTCGGGGAACATCGCCATGGCCAGCCGCAGCGCCGAGGCGATATCGGTTCGGTCCGTGTCGGGCATGGGGGGCAATCGACCCGGTTGCACGAAGTAGCCGCCGCGCATGGGGGCCTGTTGCAAAAAAGGGTTGCGGGCGAAGTCGATCAAGCCCACGCGATCGTTGCCGGGGATGTCGCGCGCCGCCCGGCGCACGAACTCCTCCTGCTGGGCTTCGGTTGCTTCGACGCTGTGTGAGCGGTCCATCAGGAACAACACGGTGAGATCGTCGTTGCGCTTGACCGCCCGCACATCAGCCAAACAAAGGGTAATCAAGACAATGAGCGTGCTGCGCGCCAGTACAGCCAATACCCGGCGGGTCGGATCGAGCGCGGATAAACTGCGCAGAGACACGACCACGAGTATCGGAACGATCGCGCACAACCAGAGCCATTGCGGTTCGCGTACGTCAAAAGGAAGTGCCAGAGCGATCGTCGTCATGGTTGGATGATTTGGATTCGGTTGTTGAGTGAGTCCACGACATAAACCCGATGCGCCGAACCCGTACAAGCACCCCACGGCGCGAACAGCGATCCGAGCTTACGCCCGGACCCTCCCCACACGCGAAGCGACCGCCCGTCCTTGGAAAACCACTGTAATCGATTGCCTTCATATTCACAGATTAAAATCGTCTGATCCGGTGTGACGCAGAGATCGTAGGGGTAGCGCATCTGCCCCGGTTGGTCCCCGAACGAGCCGTATACACCTATCAGGTCGCCGTTCAACCTGAGACGCACGAGGCGGTGGTTGCAAGCGTCGGCGATCCACAAGGTTTGTTCATCGTCAATGTCGATCCCGGCCGGGCGACTCAGCCGATGGCCCGCGATGGGCTGCTCCGCCAGATGGCGCACGAACTTCAGATCGGGCGACCAGACGCTGATCCGATCGTTCCCGCCATACTCAGCGACATAGATACGCCCGCGTTCGTCGAATGCCACATCGGTCGGAAAGAGGAACCCCCCGGGCCCTGTGCCCTCGTGTCCGAACGCAGCGAGCCTGTTCCCGTTACGATCGTACACCAGGACGCGGTGCTGGTGCGTATCGGCGACGAAGATGCGTCCGTCGGGGTGGCGGCTCAACCCGATGGGGAACCCGGCTGACGTGTCCGGGAGACGCCACGACGTTTCGTAGGTGCCGTCAGGCGCGAAACGCTGAACGCGACCGCTCTTGTCGATCACGAAGACGGAACCGTTCGGCTCGGCTGTGATGGCCCGGGGATAATTGAACGCACCGGGGCCAAGTCCCACGCCGCCGAACACCCCGACCACGCCGTTGTCCGTAAGCGGGGCGCGAGCGAGATCGGAATATCACACGTCTGAACTCCAGTCACATACAGAAATCACGC
>CAZWWW010000246.1:0-5286 GCA_964637715.1 uncultured Phycisphaeraceae bacterium
CGGATCCATGACCCAGGCGAACTTGCCGCACTCCGATTCTTCGATCTTGTCGAGCTCGCCCTCCATGAACGACGTAAACTTGACGTCCATGATCTTCGGGAAATGAGCGATCAACTTATCCGTCACGACTTCGCCGAGCTCCGTCGGGCGAAGTCTTTTGTCGATCTGCTCCACATACCCCCGATCCTGCACGGTCTGAATGATCGCCGCGTAGGTACTGGGTCGACCGATGCCCTCCGATTCCAGTTTCTTTACCAGCGCCGCCTCCGAGAAGCGCGGGGGCGGAGAGGTGTAGTGTTGTTTCGGATCAAGATGAATCAGCGGCGTCTGGGCCTGTTCCTTGATCTCCGGCAAACGGACCTCGCCGTCGTCGGACTTACCCAACGCCCTCAAATAGCCGTCGAACACCAGGCGGCGCCCGCCGGTACGAAACAGGGCCTCACCCTTTGGCGTATCCGCACCCACGAGAATCGTCGTGTTGTCCCACTGCGCCGGAGGCATCTGACACGCCACGAACCGCCGCCAGATCAGGTCGTACAGCTTGAATTGCTCAGCGGTGAGGTTCGCCCGAATCGACGCCGGACTTCGGGTTACGTCCGAAGGACGAATGGCCTCGTGCGCTTCCTGGGCCCGTTTGCCACTACCATACACGTTGGGCTTACCCGGCACATAGTCCCCGCCGAATTCACGCTCGATAAACGACCGCACAGCCTGCACCGATTCCTTGCTGAGATTCGTCGAGTCGGTTCGCATATAGGTAATGAGACCGACCGAACCCTCGGACCCGATGCTGACACCCTCATAGAGTTGCTGGGCGACGCGCATCGTGCGCGACGGGGCGAAACCGATATTCGAGGACGCTGCCTGCTGAATGGCAGCGGTCGTGAACGGCGCATTGGGTTTGGTTGTCGTGCGCCGTTTCTGGATGTCGCGCACGGTAAACGCCGGAACCCGCGACGCATCGATATGCCCATGCAGCGCTACGTGCTTCAACCCCTTGTCTTTGTAGGCCTCGAAGTCCGCCTCTTCGACCCGTTCGACGACAAACGCCATCGCCTCGACCGCGCCCCGCGCATCCTCCGCGGTTGACGCCTTGAAATCCTTCCCGGCAAACTTGACCAGCTCGGCGTAGAGGCACCCGTGCTTGGTCATCCACGCGTTGCGCTCCTTGACGGTCCGCCCCGCGTCCGGGTCCTTCGCGCCGGAGAGAAACTTGATGTAGCTCTTTTGGTGGGCGTCGCGTTTGGCCGGATCGGTGGTGAAGCAGGCGAACACGCGCCACGATTCAACAGGTATGAACGCACGAATCTCTCGCTCGCGATCAACGATCAATCGGACAGCCACCGACTGAACGCGACCGGCTGAGAGACCCCGCGTGATCTTTTGCTGAAGCAGGGGGCTTAATTCGTACCCGACGATGCGATCGAGCAACCGCCGCGCCTGCTGGGCGTTCACCTTGTCCATATCAAGGTGGTGCGGTTGGGCGAAGGCCTGCTTGATAGCCGACTCGGTGATCTCGTTAAAGACCACCCGCTGCGTCGATTCGGGATCTAAATCCAGGGCGTGCGCCAAATGCCACGCGATCGCCTCACCCTCGCGGTCGAGGTCGGTCGCCAGGAAAACGCTCCCGGATCCCGAAGCCAGCTTTCGCAATTCGCGTATTATTTTTATTTTTCCGGCCAATACCTCGTAAACAGGCTCAAATCGCTTGGATACATCAATCCCCATCTCGCTGGGGGGCAGGTCGCGGACGTGGCCCATGCTGGCGCGAACCTTGAATCCCGGGCCTAGATAGCGCTCGATTGTCTTAGCCTTCGCCGGAGACTCGACGATAACTAAAGCAGTACTAGATGGTCGCGATTTCTTAGCCACGTTGCTCGCTGCCCTCGTCAAAGGTGCGTCCCATCCGCGCGAGATCGGACGCTACGACGGTCTTTTCTATCGACCGGGACGCAGGCATTCTCCATCGGAACCGGTATTGCCCCCTTCCCGGAAGGATCGGCGGTGTAACAAGACTTGCCCAGGCTGTCAAACCGATGTTTCGCTCGAGGGACGGTTGCGGCTTGATTTTGATTCACAATCGCCTATCATAGTCGCCCGTTCCGACAGGTAGCCGATAAATTGCTGTTTTGCAAGGATTTACGTCATCATGATGAAGTTTTTTCGCAAGCACAACAAGGAATTGCTCGCGATTTTCATGGCCATGCTCATGATTGTGTTTATCGGGGGTAGCGCCTTACAGGGAATGCTGACGCCGAGCCTGAACCGGGTCGTGGCTACTTCCGCGCTGGGTGATATCAGCTACCTGGATCAGCAAGAGGCGCGAGCGACGACGGACGTGCTGGACCGGATGGGCGAACCTTGGCGCAGTCCGCTACGCACACCGCAACCCCTCGATGTGGTTGACTGGATTCTGCTATCGCGCGAAGCGAAGAAGATCGGGACGCAGGTCGAGCTCGCCGCGATTCGCAGCACGATCACACCCGATCAACTGGATACGGTTTCGCGTCAGCTCAGCGTAAAGCCGGCCGCGATCCTCCATGCGCTGCAGGAAATCCGTTCGATTCAACAGACCGCGCTGACCGTGGGCGCGGGCTCCGTTCCGAGCGAGGCGGAAATACAATCGGCCGCGCGCGACGTGCTCGAAAAAGTCAAGATCAATGCGCTGCTGCTTCCCGCCGAAGCGTTTGTTGATGACACGCGGACGTTTTCCGACGAGGAGATGCAGGCGCAGTTTGAGGCGTACCGCGACAAGGAACCGTCCGGCGGGCTGAACTTCGGCTATTACCAACAGCCGTCGATTCGCGTGCAGTTTATTCAGATCGATCGCGATAAGATCGCCGAGGAGTTGACGATTCCGAACCTGGAACGTCGTGCCAAAAAGTATTACGACGAACACCGCGAGACGGATCGAGCGTTCAAGAATCCAAACACCCTACCGGTCGTACCGGATGGCCCCCTGCCCGACCCCTACCTTTCCTGGGAAGAAGCGCGGGAGGCGGCCAAACTGGCCGTGCGCAAACAGCAGGCGGATGTCATAGCGAAGAAGCTTGCGAACTGGTTGATATCCTTTGCGTCCGAACCGTGGGTGATCGCGGACCGGGCGGACAACGGCTACAAGGTCGTGCCAGAGTCGGCCAAGGATCTTGATTCATACAGAAACATGCTGAAGAAGCTGCCGCCGAGCATCGCTTATCCCGATGCGGTGCAGGAATGGCGGTCCAACTTTTTCACACAGGAATCAGCGAACGAGGTGGCGCTGATCGGCGCCACGTTCTTTCTGCCTGAGCGCAGTACGCCACGCCCGTTCAGCGAGTTGGCGTTCAAGAATCAGTTCATCGTGCCGGACATTTCCGGCGACGACATCGGCAACACGGCGGAATACGTCGCACCGTTCCAAACGTATCCGTTCCCCGTTGAAAACCGTCTGACGGGGAGCCTGTTTGTGTTCCGTGTCATCGAAGGACGGGACGGTTACCCGGCGGAGTCGCTTGATGAAGTACGCGACGCGGTAGTGGCAGACCTTCGACTCAAGAAAGCCTACGACATCGCGCACGGGCGGGCCAAGGGTTTGCTCGGGTGTGAGCCTGAGAAAACCCTTACAAGCATTTATAGTGAAGACAAAGAGCTGACTGCGTTGAAGGACGTGCCGGACCGCCCGGGTGTGAATTACTACGCGCCCGAGCCGTTCGCCCGAACGCCGCAATACCTGGCTGCCGAGGGTCGTCCCGCCGACGGCGTGATGGTGTTCGGGGGCGTCGGTCGACTGCCGAACGACGTGGTCGACGCCCTGTTCGGTCTTGAGTTCACCGAATCGCACAAAGACGTGTACGAGCTCCCTGATCGTGCGTCTATTCTGGTAGCGGAGTGGGTCAAGACGCAACGCGCCGACGACGAATCGTATCTGGCTTTGCACAAACAGCTTTCGACGCGGATCGCCCAGCGCCGTTTTTCCGACATGGTCGGCGATTGGCTGAACCCGGAGCAAATTCAGGCGCGCAACGAGTTCAAGCTAATCGAGCCATAGCACATCATTCCCCATGGACACCGGGGCGTTGCCGGGTGTGGACAGGATCGGCCATCGCAAACAAGGGTAGGGCAGGTCGTTCTTTTTCGCCTCAAGGCGGAAGGTTGACCTGCCATGGTCTTTATGGGGAGCGGGGAGCGGGCTGTGACGCCGACGCGTCGGGTTTCGGCTGCGCGGGCGGAGGCGGGGGCAGCAGTTTTTTCAGCCACGCATGGGCCAGCTCATTGGACGGATCAAGCTGGAGGATGCGCTGAAACACCACCAGCGCCTCGTCGTTTCGTTTTAGCTCGACCAGCGCCACGGCGTATCGTTCCTGTAGCGGCACATAGGAATCGCCGCCGGGCTGTTTCGCGCCCCTTTCCAGAAGACGCAGACGCTCAAACTGTTGCAGTTTGTCAGCGATCGAACCGCGGGCTTGAAGGTAGTCGGCCATGCGCACATAAAGCTCGGGGGTCGGCGCTTCGCGGAGTCGCGCGCGGGCGATATCCAACAACAGTTGATACTGCATGTCAGCCAGTTTGAGCGGGCGCTCGGACGTGGGGCGCTGCCGCTCGAGTGCGTTGGCCCGCTCGAGCGCGGTTTGGGCGGCGCGCTCCGCCTCGTCCCAACGTCTGCCACGCATTAGCATCCGTGCCAGATGGGACAAATAGCGTACCCCGCCGGTCCGGTCGGCATCAGCCGCTTCGCGCGCAAGGCGTATCGCCTCCTCAACGTCACCCGTGGCGATCGCGCAGCGGGACAGGCCATACAACACGGACGCTTCCCGTTCGACGAGATCACTTGCTTTCTTATAGTTGGCCCGGGCCAATCGGGGGAATTGATCCACGAGCAAATCGCCGAGCAATCGGTAGGCACGCCATTCGTTGCGCCCCTCGCGGGTTTGCACGAACGCCTGAAGTTTTTCGATGGCGTCGCCCTGTTGACCGCCGATGGCGTAGATCCAACCGTAGAGGTAGGAGAGCCAGGGGTTTTCCGGATCGTCAGATTGAATGACGGCCACGAGGTGGTCCATGCGCGCTGACACATCCGCCCACTCTTCCTTCTCCCGGCCCTCTGCCAGACGATTCAGCAAATCCAGCGCGGTTCGGACAGCCTCGTCCGCGGACTTCCGTTCGACAGGTTTCTTCGCGACCGGCGGCGTTTGCGCGCGCATGATGGATGGCGTGCTGAACATCATCGCCGCTACGGCGATCTGGACTGCCAAAAGGATTGGTTTTCGCATTCGTTCCTCCACCCGGGGCGAGTGCATGAAGCGTTAC
>CAZWWW010000247.1:0-5286 GCA_964637715.1 uncultured Phycisphaeraceae bacterium
CTCTCAACTCGCGCACCTTCGGCAACACGTCTTCAATGAACGTCTGCCCGCCGAATCCGGGCCACACGCTCATCACCAACACGAGATCCACAGAATCAATGATCGTATGAATGGCCTCAACCGGTGTTGTGGGGTTGAGAGACACACCGACCGCTGCGCCGAGCCCTCGTATATGTTTCACAACGCCTGACGGGTCGGGCCGTGCTTCCGTCGCCTCGATGTGAAACGTGATGAGGTCCGCCCCTGCGCTTACGAAGTCTTCGGCGTAGCGCTTGGGCTCGTCGATCATAAGATGGGTATCGAAGAACAACTTGGACTGCTTTCGGATCGACGCGATAACCGGGGGGCCAAAACTAATGTTCGGAACGAAATGCCCGTCCATCACGTCAAGATGGAGCACGTCCGCACCGCCGCGCTCGATCAAGGCAATCTGTTCGTCAAGACGACAAAAGTCCGCCGCCAGTAGGGAGGGGGCGATGCGAACGCGCGGTTCGGCCAATCTGAATTGCGCGTCTTGAGGATCGTTCGCGGGGGTCGGCCTCATGGATTCGGTGTCCGATCTTTCTCAAACATGTCGCGTGCGGCGGTTCGCCCGTCGGACGGAGTGTCGGTCGCAATCTACGCCAAACGCGCGGTGCTGTTTACGTATCATCAAGGACATCCAAGGTGGCAAAGCGTTTGCCTTCCAAGAACTCGAGCGACGCCCCGCCGCCCGTTGAAATATGGGTCATCGCGTTAGCCAGACCCGCCTTGTCAATCGCGGCTGAACTGTCACCGCCGCCGATGATCGAGACCGCGCCGCGCGTGGTCGCCTCTGCGACTGCCCGGGCCATCGCCAGTGTACCCTGATCGAACGGCGGCGTCTCGAACACACCCATCGGTCCGTTCCATACGACCATCCCGGCATCGGCGATCGCATCCTGATAGGCCGCGATCGTTCGGGGTCCGATGTCCAGACCCATGTGATCTTCAGGGATCGCGCCGTCGTAGCAAGTGTGCGCAGCACCTTCCTTGATCTCCGGCGCGGCGACCGAATCCAACGGCAAGGATAATCGATCCCCGGCTTTTGATCTCAGCGCACGAGCCGTTTCGTATAAGTCGGGCTCGACCAGACTGCGCCCAACTTGTGCGCCTTCAGCGGCAAGGAACGTGTACGCCATTGCGCCCCCAATGAGGATCCTGTCGCACGTATCGAGCAAGGTGCGAATGACGCCGAGCTTGTCCGAAACTTTCGCACCGCCGAGCAGGCACACGAACGGACGCTTCGGGTCATGCAACGCCGCGCCAAGAAACTCGAGTTCCTTTTTCAGGTTGTACCCAATGACGCGCGGCTTGCCGATCATCATCTGCGGAACGGTCAACATGCTTGCGTTATCGCGATGGCAGGTTCCAAACGCATCGTTGACGTAGGCGTCGCCCAGGTTTGCAAGCTGACCCGCGAATTCGTCCTTTTTCCTTCGGAGCGACGCATCCTCTGACGCTTGCTTGTCCTTGATCTGTTCCGCCTTGTGGAATCGGAGGTTCTCCAGCATACAGACGTCACCGTTTTGCAGCGCCCCTACCGCGTCCGAAGCCACGTGACCGACGCAGTCGCCCACAAAACGGACGTCGCGCTTGAGCAGTTCGGTCAATCGATTGGCCACGGGAAAGAGCGTATGAATCGCCCGCGACGCGGCATCGTCGCCGGGTCGCCCCTTATGCCCCAACAGAATCAATCGTCCGCCGCCCTCCAGCAACCGATTGACGGTTGGTACCGCCGCGCGGATACGCCGGTCGTCGATAACCTGACCGTCCTCGTTTGTGGGCACGTCGAGATCAAGCCGCACGAGCACGCGCAGACCTCGAACATCGATGTCGTCAATAGTCTTTTTGTTCATCAGCAAGGTCGTCCCCAGGACAGCACGAAAACGCTAGTCAGTGATCGGCGGTCGCTACACCGCATGCCCTATGTTTGGTACTACACTTCAGACGGGAACACAATCGTATCGTCCTCGAACCGATCACGACGCCGCCATGCCTTTATCCCTTCTATAATAATGCCCACCGCGATCGCGATCAGCACGACACCGACTCCGAACAGCAACGTCTGCCCGCCCCGCCAGAAATCGGTAAGATTATCCAGCAGGGCGATCAGTGTGCTGACCAGCATAAAGACAGCCGGCACGCCCGTGAACCAGCCTGATCGTCCTCGTTGCACCAGATACAGCGTCGCCACCAGGAGTGTCAGCCCCGCGAGCAATTGGTTGGTCGTACCGAACAGCGTCCACAGCGCCAACCCCGCCGGTTTATAGATCATCACCCCCGACGAATCATCACCCACCTTGTAGAACGCGAAGAAACAAATCGTACCGACGGCGAGCAACGATGCGACATACCTGTTGTCCAGCACCTTCCACCCCAGCGCCTCGCCAATCTCGGAAATGTTGAAACGCAGCAATCGAGTAGCCGAGTCCAGCGTGGTCAGTGCAAACGATACGACCACCACGGCGATGAACCCTGCCGCAAGCCCGCGCTCCACCCCGAGGGCTTCGATGAACCGACTGCACCCCTGGATAAACGCCCCCAGTTTGTGGGCCAATCCGTGTTCGATCGTGCCCCAATTGCGGTAGGCCTGTTGCCACGCCGATGAATCCTTGGCGCCGGCTGTACACGCCAGCACCGCAAGCAAGCCGAGCAGCGACTCGCCGATCATACCGCCGTACGCCACAAAGCGGCTGTCGCTTTCCCGATCGAGTTGCTTGGCCGTTGTCCCGGAAGAAACGAGGGCGTGAAACCCGCTGGCTGCACCACAGGCGATCACGATAAACACGAACGGAAACAGCGGCGGAGCCCCTTCGGGATGGGCATTGAGCGCGGGTGCGGCGAAGCTCGGTCCCAGTAGAAAGAAGCCACCGTAGGTGGCGATCAACCCGAGGTACAACAGAAGCGAGTTAAGGAAATCGCGGGCCTGAAGCAAACTCCACACAGGGAGCACCGACGCAAGGAATGAATACCCGAGCAGCAACCAGGTCCAGGTCGTCGCGCCGGGCCATGCGCTCCGCTCCAATCCGAGCGTAGGAAACCGCGTGCCGAACCAGACGGAGCCCAGCATGAGCACGAATCCGACCGCCGTGGTCGATCCGAGTGGGAACCGGCGTTTGTACAACAGATAGCCCATGACCGCCGCGACGATCATCAGCGAAACGGAGGGAAAGACCGCGGATGGAAACGACGTCGATGCCGCGGCAAGATTCGCCGGATCAAAATCGTCGCCCGCGCGAAACAATTGGGCGATGATGAACACGAACACGCCCATCGCCAGTGACACGCCGAACAGAATCAGCAGAAGGAATAAGCCCGTCGCCCGGGGACCGATCACGCCCTCTGCGACTTTGCCGATCGACATGCCCCTCGCGCGCAGAGACACAACCAGCGCGGCGAAGTCGTGTACGCACCCCACGAACACCGCGCCGAGTACTACCCAGAGCATGGCCGGCACCCACCCCCAGATGACAGCCACCGCCGGTCCGAGCATCGGTGCGAGCCCGGTGATCGAGGCGAAATGATGACCAAAGAGAACGAAACGATTGGTGGGCACGTAATCGATGTCGTCGCGCAGGGTATGCGCCGGGGTGGGCCGCTCGTCGTCCACGCGAAACAACCGATGGGCCAGAAACCGCGCATAAACCCGATAACCGAAAACGTACAGCATCAGGCAGCAGACTGTGGCGATCCACGGCTTCATGACCTGCGATTGTAGCGGACGGGGTTTCACCTGCCAGCGAGGCCCGCCGATCACACGCCTCGCCAACCCCGGTCCCAATCCCAACCTCAACCACAACCGCAGAACGGTCGATGCTCGATAGGCGGTGTGCTCTTGGCGCAACGCCGAGGTCGAATCGAGCGATGAGCGCGGACACGCGTCGAGGAGTCAATACGATGACGACGGCAAGCACGGATCAACTGACCGAAACCATTCAGAACCTCTCCCGCGCCGCTGCCGGTGCGCTCAAAGAACAAACGCTTGGCCAGTTCGTCGCCCTCGAACAGTATCTCGCTGAAGTTGAATCCTACGTGCGCGAGGTGCAACAAAGCATGTGGGCCGAGGAAGCGATTCAAACAATTCACAAACTCGAAAAGGACGAGCCGCTCGAGGCATCCGATCTCGATCTGCTGCGCGTGTTCCTGATATCCGACGCGGAACGGTACGTCGCGCTCGAGAACAACTTTGCCGATTGGACCGCCGAACTCCAGCGCCTGATGGAGGACCTCGAGCGCCGGACCGCAACCGTCGACCGCCACACCATCGCCGACCTGCGCGGCGTTCTGAAAGATGCCATCCGTCTCGTACCCACCATCCGAAACTTCTTTGACGAGAAACAGCGCATCACCAAGTTCGAGAACGCTCTGCAAAACCTGGACAACGCATCGCGCAAAATGCTCGTCAAACTCCTCTCCGAACAACTCGCCAGTTCAAAACGCTGAATGGCCGCCCCAATGACGGCACCGGACCCTACCGGTTCATAACACAGGCGGGTACGGCATGACACCGCGAACCGGCGGCGATAGGCAGCGGCGCATCCTTGATCCGTACCGACCGGTCGAACAGGCACGGGACACCCGTCCCGTCGATTCACCATCCACCCCACGCGTTACCCAAGCCCCGTTGACAGACGGGATTGGTTACCGTCCAATGATCCAAGACTGAACGGGGCGTGGCGCAGCCCGGTAGCGCGCCTGCTTTGGGAGCAGGAAGTCGCAGGTTCGAATCCTGTCGCCCCGAATAGACGGCGTGGCCACGTCAAGGAATGTGAGGGAGCTACCGGCGCACGCCCGATCCCAACGACCCCCTGCGTTTCACATCCGTCAGGGTAGGCACGGTCTCCGCCGCTCGGCTGCTGCCATCCCAATCAGGCCCGGGATTCACGAAAGATGCTTTACAGATTGCTGCGGTGCGTGAGATGATGGGTTCCGACCCATCCGCTTGCGATCAAAACACGGGCGCCGCATCGGCCACTCAGACTTTTTGAACCAACCGCAGGCAACATGTAGCGCGCTGGATCCGATCGAACCGCCACCGGGAACTCAAAGAAATGTAACGATGATTCCCTGGACTCGCTGAGCCATTCTTTGGCAATTGAAGATACGGACGCCACGGGGCAGTGTATGAAATCAGATCGAACGTTGGTTCGAGCGGTTGACAGCCGCTCATAAATGTGGTCAAGCCTTTGGCCATTAGTACGGGTCAGCTAAACACATCTCTGTGCTTACACCTCCCGCCTATCGACCTGGTAGTCTACCAGGGGC
>CAZWWW010000248.1:0-5280 GCA_964637715.1 uncultured Phycisphaeraceae bacterium
CTCGATCTCTGTTATAGCATCACGCATTGCTGCTGGCGGACCCGCTTGAAGAACGCCACCCATCGTTTATGAACATCCGCTGCGTTGAATCGATGCTCGACGAATGCCCTGCCCGCCGCACCGAACCCCCGCCGCCGGTCTGGATCGACCAAGAATGCGACGACCGCATCAGCCAGGGCCTTCGGATTGCCGGGTGGAACCAACCGACCGGTCTCCTCATCGGCGACGGTATCGCGCAGACCGCACACGTCTGACGCGACCACGGGGACCTGCATGGCCAGGGATTCCAGCGCCGCTACGCCGAACGATTCATGGACGGACGGGATCACGCTGACAGCCCACCGCGCGATCAGGTTGGGCAGCTTCTGATGGGCACAGCGTGGGAACCAGGCGACCGCCTCGTGTACGCCGAGTTCTTGTGCCAAGGCCTGGCACGCTTCAAGTTGCGGGCCATCACCGACGAGCTCGAACCTCGTGTCGGGCACGCACCGTCGCACCAGCGGAATGGCGCGTATCAATGTTTGGGGGTCGTAGACGGGTCGGAATCCCTTAAAAAAACCGACCGTGTGCCCCGCGCCGCCCGCATCGTGGGATCGCTCAAGACAGCCCACCCGATCGCGATCGAAAAGGAGGGTATCCACCCCAAACGGCAGCACATCTACGCGGGATCGGGCGATGCCGGCGTAGTCAGCCACCACCTTAGCGAAACGTGTCCCAAGGGTAGTGATCGCGGCGGATTGGCGAAGCATCATGACCCGCGCCGCGTGCAGTTGTGACGTGGGTGTTCCCTCGCCCGGTGGTGCGATGATGTCCGAGCCCCACGGGGTGGCCACCAAACAGCCCTGTTCGATCAAGTTCTCAGTGAACCCCCAGTCGCTCAGGAATTGAATGTTTACGACGTCGAAGTCGTGCAAGAACCTGAGCAGGTATCGCGTTTTGCGACCCTGCCAGCGGCGCGGGTTCGTCCAACCCGGGTCTGGTACGCGAAACCGCTCGACGGTTACGCCATTGATGTCCGCCGGTTTATGGGTAACGACGTGAACGCACGTTCCCTGAGCCGTCAAGCCGCGTGCCAGTCGCACGAGGTGAATGGACTGCGCATCGCCGAACAGGCAAACCCTCACACGCCACCTCCGATTTGTGCAGGCGATCGGGCCTCCGGGTTTGTGGGGGGCGCGGTGATCTCACCTTGTGCCAGCGAAGCCCGGATCACCCATTCATGCGGAAGGCACAGTGCGCCGGTGGCGATCGCGGAGCGATCGACAGCCAGGGGATATCGAAACGGCGTATCCACAAGCGTCGCACCGGTGTCGGCGTTCCATAGTCGCAGGTTCCAGAAATACTGCCCCGGTGCCAGGGGGACGGATGCCAGTGCCAGGGTGATCTCATGTGCGCCCGGCGCGACGCGGAAGAAGGTTTCGTCTCGACCGGAGTTGATACTGATTAGTTGATTTCCAGTGGCTGCCCGCAGGTTCGCTTCGCAGACCAACCGGGCTATCGTGTCCCGGGCTCGAAACGAAACATGGATGCGCACGGGTGCGCCCGGTCCGACAATCTCTATTACGTCCCCATCTTCGTTTAACAGACGCACCTGTAGGTGGTCGATGGCGCGGTCGTGTTCACCATCGCACAGGTCCGTGGGGCGTTCGGTGTAGGCCCGGGCCATCGCCTGCATGTAGTACCCGACCGCGTTACCCGCGGCGCCATCAAAAGACACGCAGCCGTCACGCAGTACGACCGCCCGGCGGCAGATGGTCTGCATCTGATCCAGGTCATGTGTGACGAAGACCAGCGTCGTACCGCGGGCTACCAGACTGCGCATTCGATCCAGGCAGCGAAGTCGAAACACGGCGTCACCGACGGAAAGAACCTCATCGATAAGCAGGACGTCGGGGTCGACGTGGGCGGCGATGCTGAACCCGAGCCGGGCGTACATGCCCGAGCTGTAGCGCTTGACCGGCATGTCGAGGAAGCGCTCAAGCCCGGCGAACGCGACGATGGCGTCCATCTTGGATCGAATCTCGGCGCGCGACATGCCCAGGATCGTACCGTTGAGCATGATATTTTCGCGCCCGGTCAGATCACCGTGGAAGCCCGCGCCGACTTCGATCAGGGCGGCCAGGCGTCCGTGAATCGAGACGCGCCCGCCGTCGGGTCGAAGAATGCCGGCGAGCAGTTTGAGGATGGTGCTCTTGCCCGCCCCGTTGGGACCGATCACACCGACCGCCTCTCCGCGGTGCACCGAAAGACTCACGTCGCGCAGCGCGGTGAACGTGTCGGCGGAGCGCGATCGAGCGCGACCCGTGAGGCGCCGCGCATAGGCGGACAGGACGGCGCGCAGCGAATCATGCGATTCACCCCGGCGAAAACGCTTGGTGGCGTGGGCTAGCTCGACAGCGGCGGTCATATACACTCCGCAAAACGGTAGGAGGTTCTTCGGAACACGAACCAACCGAAAACCAGCACGACAAACGAACAGGCCCCGGCGTAGAGCAGGGGGCCCGCGGCGGGCCATCGGTTGTACAACAGGCAATCGCGATAGGCGCTGATGAGCGGCGCGAGTGGGTTGAGGGCAATGATACGGGCGAGTGTTGATCCGTCACCCGGTACGGGCACCACCACCGCCGAGACGAACATCAGCAACTGGATCGCCACGCCGTATACCTGCCGCACGTCACGATAGAACAGGTTGCCCATGGCCAGCAACATGCCCGCGCCGATCGTAAAGGCGAGCTGCAGCATGAAGACTATCGGCAAAAGCACAAGCGGCGCACCCGCGATGAAGTGCCATGCGCCTGTCATATGGAAATAGGTCATCAAGAGCACAAGGACGCCCGCGGCTATGGAAAAGTCAACGAGCGAGACGAGCACGCATGACAGGGGAAACGCCTCGCGCGGGAAGTACACCTTGGTTACTAGGTTACGGTTGGCCACGAGTGAGTTCACGCAGCCGCTCAGGCTCGAAGTAAGAAACGTCCACGGCACCAGCCCGGCGAACGCGTACAGCGCGTAGGGCAGTTTGATGTTGAGCACGCGCGTCCCGTCGATGGCGCGCGTAAACACGAAGGTGAAGATGAGCATCATGGATACGGGCAGCAGCACAGCCCAGGCGATGCCCAACATGGATTGTTTGTACCGAACGCGGAGGTCGCGCCAGGCGAGGCTGACAAGAATCTCCCGCAAGCGCCGAAGCTCGGTCGGCGCATGCGGTTGGGCGTCGGCGCGAACGCGGGGCGCATGGGTTGGCGACAGGCTGAGACTCACGTCCGTCTTATCGGTCTACCGAGGGCGCACCTTTTGCCCGCACCCGTCGATGTATCACGAGGGCGGAGTGATTGGGTTCCTGGAAAGACGGCGGGCATCGATTGGCCGGGGTACCGGGCATTGCAGCACCGACGCATTCGTGACGCCGTCTCTCATAGGTAGGGGGCGACAGGGTGTGCGACAGGATCGGCGGCCGTAAAAAAACGGAAGGGCAGGTCGTTCTTTCGCTCCAAGGCGAAACGTTGACCTGCCATGGTCGAGGCAGGTGAACCCCCCGGCGTAGCCTGGCGAACCACCTGCCCTACCTTGACTTATTCTTAGGGTTCGTTGTGGGTGGCATGGGCAAACTTGTTTGCCCGTGACTGCCACCGCAAGCAACACGGGCAAGCTGCTGCTTGCCCATGCCACCCCCAAAACAAGGCGTGCCAAAGCACCAGGTCAGTTGCGGCCGGCGCACGCAGGCGCGAACGCGACATCAGTTCGGTTCGAGTACCCCCGCGGGCTAAAAGGCGCCGACGTTGAAGATGCCGAAGATCAGATCGGCGACAAACGTGTTCACAATGGATTGGGAAAGACCGGCGGCGAGTGTGTTGGGATCGATGGTGCAGCTACCGGCCTGCAACAGCATGCCTGCCGCGAGGAACGGATAACTCTTTCGTGCCAATCTCTGCAAACAATGCGTCATCGTATGATCCTTCCTTAGCTGTGAACGAAACGATAGCGTTTCGTGCTCGTAGGGTTCTACCCGTTATTTGTCCTCGTTCGTGGGAACGGCCCCTTCCGCATCAGCGGGGGTCTCGGTGTCCTGTGTCGCGCTGTCGATCGGCGGTGTACGGTCCTGCTGGTTGTCATCGAGCAAAACGAGTTCGCCGGCGACATAGACCGGTACCGGTTCGACGCCGCCTTCCTGCCACGTCCTGCTCGAAGCACGAACGCCGACGCGGTGGTTCACGTATCCATCAAGCGGTTCAGCGAAGTCGGCGGGAATGTCCACGTAGGCGATCGTATGCGCCGTGGGGCCTTTCGTGTCCACGAGTCGAAAGCGCCGGGGATTACGGTCCGGTGGATAGAGCGCGCTGGTTCGCAGCCCGCCGGTTACGTCTAGACCACTCGGCGTGGGCAGTTCCACCTGCGGAATCGCCGCGCGCTTCTCAAGAAACTCGCGCCGGGCTGAGGCGGTTTGTTCACTCAGCCGTCGCATGTCTTGCACCGTCTTGATGATCGACGCGACGTCGCGCAACTGACGAATGCGCTCTTGCGCATAACGGCTGGCCAGCAGATCGCGCTGCTGCTTGGCGATCACGGAATACCGCTCGATCAACGGGTCAAGCTGTCGTTCGATCAACGGCTTGGCCATTTCCCGGCGCGCCGCCGCGTCTATGTCGTCCAGCGTGCGGCGCTCCGCTGTTATCGGCGCACCGGTGAACGCCGATCCGGCGGGATGCGCGCTCACCTTAGCACCTTTTTCAGCGGCGGACCCGGTTCGTTGTTTGGAACCGGGTGCGTGGGCCGTGCGACTTTGTGGCGTCGTGCGCGTGCGGAGATGGATGGATTCTGCGTTGTCGCCCGAGGATGGGTTGTGCGTGACCGGCGGCTGTACGGCGCCGCGAACCGCCTCGCCCACTGACCCCGCCGGCAGCGCCACCAGACCTCGGCTGATCCACACGGTCGCCCCTTCGGGTGGTTTGATCCGCACGAACCCGTCGGGGTTGCGACCCAGAATCGTGACCGCCGCCCCTTTGGACAGCAACGTTTGAACCGTGTACATGTTGTCGTTGAGCAGCGAGCCCGCGCGGACGCGCACGCGGTTTCCGTTGACCACACCGGTCGATGTGTCGGGTGCGACGTCGACGTACTCGCCCGAGATCAAACTGAAGACCCCTTGCGGCGGGAGGATTTCAAACCATTCCGCGTTCTCACCGACGATCGTTACGCGCTGTCCGGCGGCGAGCTTGGTGATGGTATAGTGGTTCAGACTAGGCCCGCTGCGGACGTACACGTCGTCCGACGTTACTT
>CAZWWW010000249.1:0-5268 GCA_964637715.1 uncultured Phycisphaeraceae bacterium
CCGTGATGCTCGGTATCGACATGGTTGAGGACGAAGTTGTCCCGCCCCCATTCGAGATGCCGACCCGCCAGATCGACGCTTACCGTCGAGGCGGCGCCTCCAACTGCCGCCGCCAGCGAGAATCCACAGGTGTAGGCGAACAGGTTGAGCACGTCTTTGTCGCGTGCCAAGGCGCGGATGCGCCCCCGGTTGTCCCGATGATCGGCATACAGGCCGACTGAGCGACCCTGCTGGGGGCGCACGATGAACTTCAGCCCGCGTTCCCGTACGGTGAACGATTCCGGGCAAGGCTTGCCCAGAACATAATCCTCATCGTGTCGCGACGACGACGGCCGCCCACCGGATCCTTGTTCCTTACTCTGTTTGACATGGCGCCGCACGATCACGGTTTCTGCATGGATGGTATCGCGGTACCACCGGGCCACGTCATGAACGTCAAAGGTCGCCGGGGTTCGATCGCGCTGCACGTCGATCACCACGACACCGCCCCATATGTCGACGATCAACCCGTGCACGTCTTCCGGCGTGCCCGTAAGCAATCGGCAGCACTCGATGCCCTTGTCTTCGAGCACCGATACCCGGCGTGCCAGGGCGGCGAACAGCCCTCGCGTGACGTCCCGTTCGCCGTCGACAACGGATCGAAACATCGCGGGCGGGGGCGCCTCGATCGTCAATTTGCGTTTGATTCCCGGATGGTGAAACGAGATGCCCGCAAGATGAAGGCAGGTCATCTGGAGGGTTACGGGGCGGGCGGTTCTGTTTTTTTGCGGATCGCCGAGGGTGCGCATCCGTACGGCACGTAGCTGGGCCTTCAGGGCGTGCGTCGTTGGGGCGAGGGTGTGGATCGACACCAGCGTTCGCCTGGTACCGTGCTTTAGAGCCAAGACAGTCGTGGGCGTAATCGTTCGTTCGGGTTGTGGCGGGGTGGATCTGCGCCTGCGCGCGTCTTTGTTTGATCCTCGCGACGCCCCGTGACGCGCCCCGATCGTCATCTGCTTGGTGGTCATGCGTCCGAGTACCACAGCCACAAACTCCTGGGTGATCTTTCCGCAACGCAGCCCGTTGCGTATGTGGGTCGCCAGTGCGGGACGTTTGGCGAGCAGCAGCACGCCTGATTCGTAGCGGCTTAACCGGTTGGCCGGGATGAGCGTCTCGGTATCGCCGCGCAGTTTGGTAAGCATCTCGACGACGCCTTCACTGCGTTTTCCCTTGAGCGCACCGGTATCAATCCCCCAGGGCTTGGACACAGCCAGGAGGTCGTCGTCTTCATACAAGACAGGCCAAAGCCGGCGGGTGAGTGGTGGCGGTTTCATTCGATGATGCTTCCGTGGACCTGTGTAGGCGGCTCGTATTGGAGCACGCGTCAACGCGCCGCCGGTTTGCTGATTTGATCCGAACCCGCGCCACCACCGACCCCGCTACCGTCGTCGGCTCGTACGAAGGTCAGCGCCTGCCGGTCCTTGACGATACCGGGAAACCGCAGCACGCGGTTGTGCATGACCACAAAAACGCCCGGCTCAACCAACCGGCAGGCCAGCAACGCCTCGGTTACGTTTTGTAGGGCATCGGAATCGCGAAACTCATAAGGACGCATCGCGCCGGTCAGCACGACCGGAACCCCTAAAGACTCCAATTCACGATGTATTAGCTCGCCGGTGACCGTCAGCGTATCGGTTCCATGTATGACCAGCACCGCATCGTAGGCGTTCGCCGCATCGCGGACAGCCTCTACGATAACCCGCCGATCTTCTGCCGTAAGATCGAGCGAATCTTTGGACAAAAGACTGCATAACGACACGTCCAGATCCGGCAGGCGCAGTTCGCCAATCAATCGCTCGATGACCGGACGGTTAATACGCAGTGCGCCGTCAAACTCGTCGTAGGACTTGGCGATCGTACCGCCCGTCTTGATAATACGAATACGAAACATATGTTTGATTCAGCAGTGACGGGCGCAACGCCTGTTTTGGTGTTACGGTTCAATCACCGTTTCATTCAGCGCATCGACACAACGCCGCGATCCGCCGCAACAGAACCTGCCCATCAGACGGCGCTCCGAGGGCGAACGCCATAGTACTACAACGCAAGCTTCCCGACCACAGACGGCGGATCAGTTCGTCCCTATCGTCCCCTTCATACCCTTGAGGTGCGCAACGCGACCGACCGGCCACCGCTTGCCCGCCGAGAAAAAGCCGCCCGTTGCCGCGCCCGATCAACTCCTTTTGCTACTTGCTCTGTTCCATGGCCTCGTTTTCTCGCTTCACCCACGTGTAGTGGTAGTCTTTGTCCTCGATCGAACCGGCAAAGTCGGTTAGGCGAAGCGGTTTGAATGTATCACACATAACCGCCAGTTCATTCGTACGTTCCGTGCCGACGCTTTTCTCATACGTGCCGGGATGAGGTCCGTGCGGAATACCCATCGGGTGCAAGCTGATGGATTGCTCGTCGATGCCCTTGCGCGACGTGAAGTTTCCTTCGACGTAATAAAGAATCTCATCACAGTCTACGCTCGCATGACCATAAGGACAGGGGATCGCCCGAACACCGTCGTACTGGAAGTAGTCCACCTTGCGCGGCACAAAACTGCAAATGATAAATCCGCGCCCGGCGAAGGTAATGTGAATCGTCGGCGGCAAATGAATGGCGCCCGTTCGCGGTTGATAGTCGTGAATGTTGAAGGCCACCGGAAAAGAATAGCCGTCCCACCCGGCCACGTCCCACGGAAAGTGGCTGAACTCGTGAATAGTCAGTTCATTGTTGTGCTTAACGATCAGTGGATAAGGTCCCGTCCCATGTATTTTGGAATCGAACTGAAGCAGTTCCGTCGGACAGCGGAAGTCACGATGGCAATACGGCGCGTCCATGGTGATCTGCCCGGATTCATTGCGGAACTGTTTGGGAAGATCGATATAGGTATCCGACTCGAAGACCAGGAATGTTCCCTTGTCGTTGTCCGGGTGAATGCGATAAGGCGTGGCCTTGGGGATAATGACATAGTCGTGTTTCCTGAAGCGGAGCAGACCGTAAACCGTCTCCAGCAACCCACCTCCCTCAAAGGCAAACCAGCATTCGTCACCGTCGCCGTTACTGAACCAATCGACGGCGGGCTTGTTGGGCTTGCAGACACCGACGCGCACGTCGTCGTTCATCAGCAAGGTGCGCCGACCGGTGAGAAAATCGCCTTCGTGTTTCATATCCTGCGTACGCACGTGCCGCCGGTGCAGCGGTTGCCGTTCCACGGGGTGAACCGGGCAAAACCCGGGCAATTCCGTCGAGCGCACGGCGCATTCGTCCGTCGGCGGCGTCCGAAAATAAAGAATACTGTAGGTGCTGTCGAATCCCACACGCGTCATACACTGTTCCATAAGCAACTTGTCGTTCTCATAGTGCGTAACATGATGCTTGGGGGGGACGCTTCCTAGTTTATGATAATGGATCACTGTCGTCTGACTCCATGTATGTGCCGTTGACTCCGGGTTCCGCGCACCCAGTGGCCGGCGCGTCTCGTCCGACGCCCGGTCATTCCGCAGTGCGGTTTGGCCATCGCCTCACTATCGAGGTTCTACACGCGCGCCCGGCGCGTCACGCCAGTATGTACTGACGAAATGCCGGCGCCCCTCGGGTTGTTCGTAGTTTCTCAACGAATCAGCCCGCCCTACAGATTCCCTCTCAACTCCTGCTCGCGTTCAATGCTGACAAACAACGCCTTGAAGTTGCCGATGCCGAATCCGCGACTGCCATGCCGCTCAATCACTTCAAAGAAAAGCGTTGGACGATCTTGCACCGGCGCGGTGAAAACCTGGAGCAGATAACCGTCGTCGTCCCTATCCAAGAGGATGCCGAGTTCCTGAAGTTGGGCCCAGTCCTCATCCACGTCGCCGACGCGCTCGCGCATCATGTCGTAATAGGTGTCCGGTACGCGCAGAAAATCAATGTCGCGCCGGCGGAGCTCCGTGACGGTCTCGTAAATGTTGTTCGTATTAAACGCCACATGCTGCACGCCGGGTCCGCGATAAAAGTCGAGGTATTCCTCGATCTGACTTTTCTTTTTGCCCTCAGCCGGCTCATTGATGGGGAACTTGCACTTGCCGGAACCGTTCTCCATCACCTTGCTCATCAGCGCACTGTATTCCGTGCTGATGTCCTTATCCGTGAAACTGAGAAGATTCCGAAAGCCCAGAACGTCCTCGAACCACTTCGCCCAATAGTCCATCATGCCGAGGTCCACGTTGGTAACGATGTGGTCGATCGCGGCGAACCCCACTGCCGGTGCGCCGTGCGCTTGAATCGGCGCGAAACCCGGCATAAACGAACCGCGATAGCGGCTCCGGTCCACGAAACGAAAGACGGTATCCCCGGCGTATTTGATCTCAGCGAAAACGACGGTGCCCTGTTCGTCCTCGACGGCGGTAGGGGGTTTGAGAATCGTCGCCCCCCGCGCTTTGGTTTCGCGCACCGCCGATTCAACATCACCGACGGACAACGCGATGGCCTTGACGCCGTCCCCGTGCAACGCGCAATGCCGGGCGATCTCATGATCGGGTCCGTAGGCGCTCGAGAATACAAGACGCACGTTGCCCTGCTGCACGACGTACCTGGCGCAGTCCCGGTTGCCGGTCTCCAACCCGGACTTGGCGACCGCCGCGAAACCGAACGTCTTGTCGTAAAAATGCGCCGCCTGCTTGGCGTTCCCCACATAAAACTCGACGTGATCGTACCCCTTGATGGGTAGGAAGTCCTGTCCCATCCCGTCTCTCCTGTCTTCACCGGTTTACGTTCGCATCCCCGACCCGGGTGAGGCGGGCAACAAAACGAGGATGCCGAGGCTTCTGTCTGCACCCTCCATGATACCGGAACAAAGGGCTCCATCAAAACCGGGATATGCCGTGCATAACGCCACACCTCTATCCCGCTCGACGTGCGGTCATAGTCCTACGCCCTCAAAAACCACCACGATAGGCACAAATCGCACCATAGCGAGACAGAGGCCCGGCAGGGTTCGTGACAGGATCGGCGGTCGCAAAAAAAGGGTAGGGCAGGTCGCTCGTTCGCCGCACTTCGGAAGGTTAACCTGCGATGGTCGAGGCAGGTCCCCTCCCCGGCTTAGCGCGCTTTTTGATAGTGCGCATCGCCGAATCGAGTCGCTTTGGCGGATGAGACAGTGATTCGACCGCCACGCTCAAACGGGTCCATGACAGTTTAGGCGGGAGAATTTACTGCGAGAACAGTCCCGGAGGGACGCAAGACAGTAGCCCAGGCGCATAAGCC
>CAZWWW010000250.1:0-5258 GCA_964637715.1 uncultured Phycisphaeraceae bacterium
CGTGCGTTTCTTTCGCAGTGTGTGATGGTAGTGCTGCGCGAACCGGTGGGCTTCATCTCTCATGTATTGAAGGATGCGCAGGGCGTCGTTGTTGCGGGGCAAGCGCACCGGGGCACTGCGGGCTTGTATGTAGAGTTCCTCTTCGCGCTTTGCCAGCGCGATGACCATGGGCGGACGGATATTCATCTCGGAGAATACATCCATTCCTGCGTGCAACTGCCCCAGTCCGCCGTCTATCAGAATCACGTCCGGGTACAATTCCTCACCCTCAGCCGCGTAGCGATAGCGCCGTCGAATCACCTCGCGAATGGACGCGTAATCATCAACACCTTCAACGCTCTTGATGCGAAACCGCCGATACCCCGGCTTGAACGGTCTGCCGTCTATAAAACAAATCAATGAGCCCACTGTCTCCGCGCCTTGCAGATGAGCAATGTCCATACACTCCATGCAACGCGGCGGTGATTCCAACCCCAAGAGATCGGCCAGTTTGTCGAGTCCTTTTCGCGGGTCGACGTAGAACACTTCCGGCTGTACGTCCTCTGTCACGACGCCGGTCAGCGCGAGGGATTCGATGGCTTTGAGTTGATCGCGCAGCCGGGCGGCGTCCTCGAACCGCAGCTCCGCGGAGGCTTGCTCCATATCGCGCCGCAGTTGGCGCAGCAAGGGCACGCGTTTGCTGTTGAGAAACTTTTTGAAGCGCTCGATGTCTTTTCTGTACGCCTCTTTGGATACCAGATCGGCACACGGAGCCGTGCATTGGTTGATGGCGTGGAGCAAACACGGTCTGAAAAAGCGGCGGGCGTCGTCATCGGCGCGTATGTCCAATTCGCAGGTGCGAAACTTGAACGCCCGTTGCAAGGAATTGATCGCGTCGCGGATCGCACTCGCCGAGGGAAACGGGCCGTAGAGTTTGCTTCCTTTAAGCCGCGGGGTGCGCGTAACGAACACGCCGGGGAAGTCGTCGCGGGTCGTAATCTCGATATAGGGGAACGTCTTACCGTCTTTGAGTTGGACGTTGTGCGGCGGTTGAATGTCTTTGATGAGGCGGGCTTCTTTGAGCAAGGCGTCGATCTCACTGGCGCATTCGATCACGTCGATGTCGACGACCTTCTCCACCATGCGGCAGATGTCCGGTCCGCGTGTGTTGAGCAGGTCGGCGCCCGGTTGAAAATAGCTCGCGACGCGCGATCGGAGGTCCTTGGCCTTGCCGATGTAGAGCACGCGACCGTCGACGTCTTTCATCAGATACACCCCGGGTGTTTTCGGTAGGCCCGCCACGCGCGCTCGGATCGTGCTGAGACGTTGGTCATCCATGGGCTATAGTATACTTCGTAAATCGTATTGTTTTGGTGGTGCGTCCCGGGAACATGCCCGACACGCGGGGGGCGGACAACGACGGTCGCTGTCACCGGGAAGCATCGGTTCCGGTGGAAGCACAAGCGGTTTTCGGTCCGCTTCGTTCATGCGCACCAGCGCGTCGTGGCACGTTGAGAACGTCTGGCGCGACGTGGGCGGGCACGAACGTCGATTCATTCATCGATCACGGTCACGGGATCGCCCACACGTACGGTGCAGCCGACGAGCACCTCACCGACCGCACCGCCGCGGCAGTCCGGTTTGAGGGCGTTGCGCAGTCCGGGATGTTGCTGATCCATGACCTCGCAAGGTCTGGATTCACCGTGGATATGCACCCGCGCGGCGCCAATGACGAGTGTTTTTCCCGTACACCGGGATAAGTCCAGTCCTTCAATCAAAAAATTGGCACGGCGCGTCCACCAGGGCAAGTGAGTGCCAAGATCATGGCACGCATCATCCCACGATTGCCTTGAGAGCAGCGTTACCTCGCGCCGGCCGGCCGGTCGGTGTTCGCTGTCCAAACCGCGACCGGGAACGAGCACGCATTCGTTGATTTCGATCATCGGATCGCCCTTCGTTCGCCGATGGGCGATGCCGGCCAGTATTCCACTCATGCCATATCCAACCTGTTCAAAAAACCCTGCGCGTATTCGCTCCCCTAAAGCGTTTTCTGATATTGTGTATCGCCGGATCGAGTCGTTTTACTGAACGACACAGTGATTCGACCGCAACACAATAAGAGCGCTTGCTCTATTGTAAAAGAAGAAAGCGGGCGTCGCGAAGATAGGCCGGCAATCATCGCGCGACCCTCAGGCCTCGCCTGCGTTCATTTGCGAAGCCACCAGGACAATCCCCACGAGAATCAGCGCCACCCCGACCAACTGCAGAGCGGTAAGACGCTCCAGCAAACTCGGATGCCAGTGGGCCACCAGCGCAATCAGGGCGAACCCGCCGCCGACCATAATCGGATAGGCGATACTGATCTTGAGGGATCTGCTCTGCAGGGCGTACATATAGAAAACGGCGTTGAGCCCGAAGCAGGTCAGGCCTACCAGAAGCGGTACAGAGGTCAGTACGGTCTTGATCGCACCGCCAACGCCGTCGCGCAGCACACCCCCTTGCTCAGCCACCGACTTCATGCCTATCTTCATCAACAGGTTGGCGGTGGCGTTGAGCAACAACGCGGCTATCAATGCGGCGAAATAGTTCATCGTCCTCGTCCCCGAGCACCGCCGTCGCCGATGTTCGGACGGCCTTTCACTGCTTGGGTTTTCCCAACTCCAGCGCGGGGTCTGCCGCGAAGATCGTCACCCGGCGGTTTTGAGAACGCGCTTCCTTGGAGCTGTTCGACGTACGGGGTCGATGTTCGCCGCAACCGGCGGCCACCAATCTGGATGCGTCTACGTCGTGTTCTTCAAGATAACGCACCACAGCCAGCGCTCGTTCCGTGCTGAGCTGCCAGTTGTCCTGCCACCCGCTTTTCTTGATCGGTCGATCGTCGGTATGTCCGAAGACAAGCACATCGCGGTCGGCGTATTCACCTTGAAGCGTACTCACCACGGCGTCCAGCGCGCGTTTGGCTTCGGGACGAAGGGTGACTTTGCCCGGTGCGAAGAGTACCCGGTCGTCGATGGCGATCATCGCACCACCGGGTACGGTGGTCCAACCGGACGCCACCGGTTTTGGTTCAGGCATGCTGGCCAGCTCCGCGCGAAGATTGTCGCTTTCAGATTGGGCGGCCTGCAGACGCTGGTAGAGCTGATCGCGCTCTTGCATGGCCCGCTCCAGATCGGTCATCGCCCGATTGGCCCGCCCGGTCAGATCGCGGTTGGTCGACTCCAGCATGGCCATCCGCTCTTTTGTTTTCTTGCTCGCACACCCCCCCACCGAACCGAGCAACACCAGCAGAGAAAGAATCGTTCGTACGTCCCGTCGCATCATCTTGCTTCTCCTTGCTTGCGCGCCGCCTTACAGCATCGTCGGTTCTTGCGTGTCGACGCATCGAGTCGATTCGCCGGATGAAACGGTGGTTCGACCGCAACACAAAAACAGAGCTTGCTCTGGGCGGCTACGCCCCGTCGTTGGCCTCTACTTCGTTGACCTGTTTGAGTTTCTCCTTGATCTCCTGCTCGCGCTGCTCCAGCGCGGCGATTCGTTGCTGCTGCACCTGTTTCTCTTTTTCGTCGGCACGGCGGTTACGTATCTCGCGCAGGTCGCGGATCATGCCTCGACTTAACGAGACGATCCACCAGACAGTTCGCGCAATGGCCACGCTCCACAGCATGACCCACACGACGTTCGTGGGTTTGTCCGGGTCGGTCAGTCCAAAGAACCACAGCCGGACGCGGTGGTCGCGGTTCTTGAACAGCACCAGCGCGCCCAGCACTACGACCGCCAGCACGAGACCGACGCGAAGATAGACCTTAAGACGCTTGTAGGCAAGGCTCATCGAAGAATCCCCGCGCCACGGGTTGAGGGCCAACCCAGGTTATCATACGCGGATACCGGGTCGAGCGTCACGGTCAAAACCCTATGCAACGACGCCCGGCGCTGGATAAGAGCGGGAGCGGGTGTATCGCCGGGATGCCGGTATCGCTCTGATTGGGCGGCTTTTTTCAACGGAACGTTGCGCTTTCTCCACGCAGTCACATAAAGGCTCTTACAGCAGCCGGTTCCCACCGACCCACCAGATCGGTGTGACAGCGTTGGGTTCGTTTTGGATCGCGGCTGGCGATGTCACGAGCGCTCGTGTCCGATTCAATTAACACGCGATCTTGGACCGCCACCGAGGTTCGCAGCGCTGTCATATTAGCGACCCGGGGGAACGCCTGTACAGAGCCAGCGGGCGGCGTCGGCGACCCGCGCTACGACGGGCCAATTCACGATCGGTTCGTAAAACACGACGGTAGCCAGGAACGCCAGCGACAACCAGGGGCCCAGCGGCACGGCACGCGGGCGTTTGAAAGGCAGGGCGATGAGCCAGCCGACCAGCGCGAGCAAGCAGGTAAGGATGAACCCGAGCAGTACGACGGGCCAACCGGCGACGCACCCAGCCGCGGCCATCATGTGTACGTCGCCCGCCCCGAACGCCTCTTTCCCGAACAGCAGCGTAAAACCGATACGCACCGCCCACCCGATCGCCCCGGCGATGACATAGCCGGAAGCGGCTGTCGCGAACCCGAACAGAGGCGACCAGTGTCGCAGCATGGCCACCCCCGGTACATGAATCTCACCGTGTAGCGATTGGGCGATCCCGCCAGCCGCCGCATCGTCGCCCATGATCCAAAAACCAACGACCCCGAACAGGACCGCCGGTGTCAGGAACGCGAGTTCGCGCAGGACCATGCGGCGGGCGTCGAAGCGTTCCTCGTGAATAGCGTCGACAATAGCCTGATCCGACGTACGAGGAACGACGCTCTCGCCCACGATGAGCACGAAAAAAAAGAGCAGCGGAACCAACGCGCGACCGACGTGCCGCAGCGTCGCGGTCTCCGTTCCGTGAATCGCCAGCAGCACATAAAGCCCTACGAGCAAACCACCGGCAAACCAAACGGCGGCACGCGAAGGCGACTGCAAGGATGGCGGTAGTCGACTCGGGGGAGACGCGGGTAATGGATGATCGAATTCCTCCACGGCGGTCTCGTCGAAGTCGTCCGGGTCTTCGTGCGGTTGGCACGCCAGCGCGATCCACACCACAGCCAGCCCGGCGACCGCACACACGCTTACAAAAGCCGTGGTGTCAGACGGTCGAATCCATGTCGACGAATGACTCGGCGTCCAGATCGTATGACAGACGAATCCGGCGATTACGGCGAGGTTGGTGAACCGGATATCTACCCAATAGGGAAGGGTGTCTTTATCATGGCCGCGATGTCGCGGTCATGCGGGCCAGGAGACTC